>NZ_JBEZWL010000219.1:0-8635 GCF_040648015.1 Streptomyces sp. NPDC029216
GCGGCCGGCCGCCCTTATCGCTCCCCCCCGGGCGTGGTTGGGGGGGGCTCCCCGGCCCGTGGTCTGCGCGGCGCGGCGCGCGCCCGGCGCCGCAGGACGCCCCGGCCCTCGTTCCCGCCCCTTCCCCGGCCCTCAGCCGAGGAGGGCGGGGGCGAGGGCCGAGGCCGTCACCCGGGCCGGGGCGCCGCTCCCGTCGGAGGGCACGGAGTACAGGTCCGCGCCGAAGTCGCCGGGCAGGGAGTAGAGCACGGTCCGGTCGTCGGTCCACACCACCTGGTCGTCCACGCTGCGCTGCTCGGCGAGCGGGGTCTCCTTCATGGAGGCCAGGTCCAGGACGTGGAGCCGCCAGGGGGCCTCCTCGGGCAGGCCCTCCACCCGCTTCTTGAAGACCAGCCGGGTCCCGTCCGGGGACAGTGAGGGGCATTCCAGGTTCTCGCGCAGGGTGGTCACCGTGCGCTCGACGAGGTCGCCGCGGACGAGGTGGGTGCGGCCGCCGGTGGCGAGGGTCGCGTAGAAGGTCCGCTCGTCGGCGGCGAAGGTGACCCCCCAGAAGTTGACGTCGGCGTTCCGGTAGGTCTTGCCGTCCATGAGGACGGTGAAGTCCTCCAGGGAGGCGTCGTACCTCCCGGTGCGCAGGTCGAGGAGCGAGGTCCGGGTGGAGAAGTTCGTTCCGGCGTACGAGTCCCCGCCGACGAAGACCGTCCAGGCCACCAGGTGGCCGCCCGGCGAGACCCGGGCGCGGGTGGGGATCCCGGCGAGCGGGCGCGCCGTGACCTCCTTGAGGCCGGAGTCGAGGACGACCGCGCGGTAGCTCTCCTGGACCCCGCCCTTGTCGGACTGGAGGCAGATCCCGGTCCCGGCGGCCGCGTGGAAGCGCAGGCACTTCACCCCGGAGGCGGTACGGGGGCCGTCGGGGGCCGCGGCCGGGACGGCGGCGAGCTCGTCGCGGTGCGGGCCCCAGGCCATGTTCCGGAAGACCATCCGCCGGCCTCCGTCGCCCGCGGCCAGGGAGACCGCACCCGGGGTGATCTGCGGGCCTCCGGGCCGGGCCCGGTCCTTCTCGTCGGCCCGCGAGCCGGCGCGGACGACGGCGAGCACGCCGACGGCCGCGAGCAGGACGACTGCGCTGACCAGGATCAGGATCCGGCGCTGGAGGGTCATGTGGGGTCTTCGGTCCTTCTCGTGTGGGGGTGCGGTGGCCCGGGGATCAGGCCTCGGCGGGCTTCAGCAGCGCGCAGCCGGCGACGGCGGCGGCGAGCAGGACGGCGGCCACGGCGAGCGCGGGCCGGGCGCCCCAGACGGTCCAGGCGGCGCCGAAGCCGAGGGAGGCGGCGAACCGGGCGAGGGCCTGGCCGGTCTGGACGAGGGCGAGCCCGCCGCCCCGGTGCTCCTCGGGTACGGCCCCGGCGGCCTCGGCCATGAGGACGCCGTCGGTGGCGGCGTAGAAGGCGCCGTGCAGCAGGAGGACCGCGTACGGCAGGGCCGGGTGGTGGGCGCCCGTGAGGAGCAGTCCGTACGCGAGGAGCAGCGCGAGGTGCCCGCCGAGGAAGACCCGGCGCCGGCCGAGGCGGTCGGCAAGCCGGCCCAGCGGCATGGCGAGCAGGAAGAAGGCTCCGGCGGTGCCGAGCGGCAGCAGCGCGAACCAGCGGTCGGCGATCCCGGTGGCCCTCTGGAGCAGCAGGAAGACGAAGGCGTCGCTGACGGTGCACAGCCCGAGCAGCAGTGCGCACAGGGCGGTGCGGCGCAGGTCCCGGCGGCGCAGCAGGCCGAGGGAGGCGCGCAGCGAGACGGGCGCGGGGTCGGGGGCGGGCTGCGCGCGGCGGCCCGGCACGAAGAGCACCAGCACCAGCACGCCCAGGGCGGCCACGCAGGCGCTGACGGTGAAGACGGCGTCGTAGCCGTCGGCGGCGCCGCGCAGGATGAGGAAGGCCAGGAGCGGCCCGATCAGCGCGCCGGCGGTGTCCATGGCCCGGTGCACGCCGAAGGCCCGGCCGCGGTCCTCGGGGGCGGCGGCCAGGGAGATGAGCGCGTCGCGCGGGGCGGTGCGCAGCCCCTTGCCGGTGCGGTCCAGGGCGAGGACGGCGCCGATGGCGGGCAGGGTGTGGGCGAGCAGCAGCAGCGGCTTGCACAGGGCGGAGAGCCCGTAGCCGATGCCGGCGAGCGCCTTGTGCCGGCCGAGCCGGTCGCCGAGGTGGCCTCCGGTGAGGCGGACCAGGGCGCTGACGCCGTTGTAGACCCCGTCGAGGAGGCCGAAGCCGAGCGGGGTGAGCCCGAGTCCGGCGACGAGGTAGAGCGGGAGCACGGCCGTGACCATCTCCGAGGAGACGTCGGTGATCAGGCTGACCGTGCCCAGGGCGAGCACCGTGGGGGCGAGGGCGGCGCGCCGCCCCGGGCTGGTGCCCGGGGCGACGGCCTGCGTCTCGGGGGCCACGGCGGGCGCGGGGGTACCGCGACTGTCCGCGACGTACATGGTCAGGAAGCCCAGATCCCCGTGATGTCCTTGGCGGTGGCGGCGTTCCCGGCGTGGGTGGTCAGCCCGGCCAGGCCCTCCAGGGTGCGCAGCATGTCGTAGTGGTTGTAGGTGGTGGAGGAGGTGGATCCCGGGGTCACGGGCTGGCCGTAGAGCACGGTCGGGATCTGGTTGCCGGCGAGGCGGTTGTCCTCGTCGAAGGTGATGACGAGCAGGCTGTTGTGGGTCTTGGCCCAGTCCGCGTAGGCCTTGAGGTTGTTCTTCAGCCAGGTGTCGCCGGTGCCGACGGAGCAGTCGTGCATGTCGCTGCAGAGGTTCGGGACGACGAAGGACACCTTGGGCAGGGTGGTGAAGTCCGTCGGGAACTGGGTCATCGTCTTCGCGGTGCCGGTGGGCACGTTGGAGAAGGCGAACCAGGGGTTGTGCTTGCGGGCGTACTTGCCGCTGGAGCAGGTGGTGGAGCCCTGGCTGGGGAGGGTCTCGTTGTAGCTGCCCCAGCTCTTGCCGGCGGCTATCAGCTCGGAGGCCAGGTTGGGCGCGGAGCTGAAGCCGGGGGTGTAACAGCTGTCGTCCGTGACGCCCTGGTTGGAGCCCGAGAAGAGCTGCATGTAGTTGGGCTGGCTGGGGTGGGTGATGCCGTAGGACTGGGTGAGGTTGGCGCCCCCGGTCTTGAGGGAGTTGATGTAGGGGGCGCTGGAGCTGCCGATGACCTGGTTGTAGGCGTGGTTCTCGAAGACCACGACGACCGTGTGGTCGGGGGCGGGAAGGCCCGCGGCGTGCGCGGGCTGGGCGCTGCCGAGGCCGGCCCACAGGGCGGCACCGGCGGCGGTGACGCCGAAGGCGGTGGCGAGGGCGGTCTTGCGGCGGGACCGTGAAATGGTCATGCCAAACACGGGATGTACCTCCGGGCACATGGGGGAAGTCTGGGGCGGCGGCGCGGACGCACCATACCCAGGGCCATGTGCATGGGCCAGGGACAGTCGGGTAACAGCAGGGGAACTCCGTACGCCCCGCAGGCGATCGGCAATGCCCGACCCCAGGGAGCGTCAAGAAAAGGAAAAATGAGGAACCCCGAGGCACTATCGTTCATCATTCGAACGGAAGCAGTCCTCCCCGCGACGGGGCCAGCAACAGCCGGAGAGCCACCGCACATGTCGTACTCACCCGATGGCCAGTACCAGCCGCCGTACAGGCCGGAAGGTCAGAACCCGCCGCCGCGCCCGCCCTACGGACAGCAGCAGGGCGGCCGGCCGCAGTACGCGCCCCAGGGCGGCCGTCCGCAGCCGGCCTACGGGCAGCCCCCGCAGCAGGGCCGGTCCCCGTACGGGCAGCAGGGTTACGAGGCCCCCACGCAGCAGCAGCCCCGTTTCGAGCAGCAGCAGTACGAGCAGCAGCAGTACGACCGCTACGAGCCTCACTACGAAGATGAGCCGCCGCGCGGCAAGTCCAAGGCGAAGAAGTGGATCATCGGGGGCGTCACGGTGCTCGCCCTCGCGGGCATCGCCGCGGGCGTGATGGCGTACTTCGAAATACCGCCGTTCACCGACAAGGGCGCGGACGTGTCCTTCGGCAAGCCGCAGGGCGGCCAGGCGGGCGCGGCCAAGCAGGCGCCCAACTCGAAAATGTTGATGCCGACGAACCCGACGGCGCAGTTCAAGAACGCCTCTACCCTGTCGGACGGCACCCACGTGGCGGTCACCGAGCTGGACGGCAAGAAGTCCGGCTTCAAGGGGAAGGTGTGGGTCTGGGCTCCCAAGGAGTACAACGACCCCAAGTTCGCCAAGAGCGGCTTCCCGGTCATGATCGCCCTGCCCGGCGGCGCCGGCTACCCCAGCAACTACTGGATGGGCACCGACCTCAAGCTCCAGGCGAGCATCAGCAAGTGGTACAGCGAGGGCAAGAGCAAGCCCTTCCTCCTGGCCATGCCCGTGCTCAACCCCGAGAACCACGACACGGACCCCAAGGACCCGCAATCGGGAACCTACTGGGACGGCAGCGACATCCCCGGCCAGCCGAAGATGGACACCTGGCTGACCGAGGACGTCCCGGGCCTGATGAAGGAGAACTTCCGCACGGTCAAGTCCCGTGACGGCTGGGCCTTCATGGGCTCCTCCACCGGCGGCTTCGCGAGCCTCAAGGCCGTGCTGAAGTACCCGGACAAGTTCAAGGCCGCGATCGCCTCCGGCCCGGACATCGTCCCGGACTCCCCGCTGTGGAAGGGCCACGACAAGGAGAAGAACGAGAACAACCCCAACCTGCTCTCGAAGGCGCTCATCGAGAAGAAGGGCGCACCGGACGTCTACATCGCCTTCCAGGTCGGTGACAGCGAGAGCAACAAGGAGACCCTGCCGAACGTGCAGAAATACATCGCCACGTACGGCAACAAGGGGCCCATCCACACCAGCCTGAGAGTCATCCCGGGCGGCAAGCACAACGCCGCGACCTATGTGCCCAACATGGGTGAGGGACCGATCGAGTTCATCAGCAAGGTCATGGAAGGACCAGTGGAGTAACAGCCTCCGCGCACACTGCCTCCGGCTCCGGCCCGTCGAACACCTTCGGCGGGCCGCTGCCGTTCCAGGGCGCCCAGCCGGGGTCCCCGGTGGCGGCGAAGCGGACCCAGGCCCCGTGCATCTCGTCGGCGAGGGCCTGCGGCGCGTCCGGCCCGGCCAGCCAGGCGGACTCCGGCAGGCCGAGGGTGTCGAAGACGAAGCCCAGCTCCAGCGCGTGGCAGGCACCGAGACCGGGTACGCCGCTGGGCCAGCGGAACTCGTAGAGGTGGCTCGGGGCCTCCCGCCGGGCCCCGGCGATCCGGCGCAGGGGGTCGCGCAGCAGCCGGTCGGTGACCAGGTGCCCGGCGAGGTCGGCCGGGGAGGTCTCCGGCAGCGCGGCGCGCAGCGCACGTACGGCGGCCCGGTCCTTGCCGCCGCGCAGCCGGCCGTACGCCACGGCCAGCGGGCCGAGCCGGTCCAGCAGCCGCATCCCGCCGGTCGGCGCGAGCCACAGCCGGTGCTCCTGCGCGGTCCAGCCCATCAGCAGCGGTACGTCCGAGGCCGCGGCGGCCTCCAGCGGGTCGACGGGCAGCGTGTCCGGGTCGGTGACCAGCCCGAAGGCGGGGCCGCCGAGGACCGGGGAGGAACGGCGCATCGCCGTCGCCTGGGCGGCGAGCAGCGCCGGCAGACCCACCCCTTCGAAGGCCCGGGCGGTCGCGGGCACCCCGAGCCGTGCGGCCATCCGCCGCACCATGGTGCGGACCTGGTCGCGCGGCAGCGCCTCGGGTGCCCCGCTCTGCAGGACGGCCCGGGCGAAGAGGCCGGCGGCGCGGGGGGCGGCGAGCAGGGCGCCGGTGCTGATGGCCCCGGCGGACTCGCCGAACACGGTGACGCGGGCGGGGTCGCCACCGAAGGCGGCGATGTTGTCCCGGACCCACTCCAGGGCGGCGATCTGGTCGAGGAGGCCCCGGTTGGCGGGGGCGTCGGGGAAGAGACCGTAGCCGAGGACCCCGAGGCGGAAGTTGACCGAGACCAGCACGACCCCGTCGCGGGCGAACGCCGAGCCGTCGTAGACGGGGACGGCGGAGGAGCCCCGGGTGTGGGCGCCGCCGTGGATCCAGACCATCACCGGCAGCCGGGCCCCGGGGGCCGGGTCGGGGGTCCAGACGTTGAGGGTGAGGCAGTCGTCGCCGGGGATCTCCGGGTCGGACAGCAGGGCAGCGAAGGCCGGCGGGTAGGGCACCTTGGGCGCGGTCGGCCCGAACGCCCCGGCGTCGCGTACGCCGTCCCAGGCGGCCGGCGGCCGCGGGGCCGCGAAGCGGAGGGCACCGGTGGGCGGCGCGGCGTAGGGGACGCCCCGGAAGACGGCGGTACCGCCGGTCTCCCAGCGGCCCTCCACGACCCCGTGTCCCGTCCCGGCCCGGGGCCGGTGGACGCTGCCCGCTGTGCTCATCCGCGCTCTCCTCGGCCGGCCGCGGTGCGTGCCCGCGGCCTCGGTGCGGCCCGGTTCCGCTTCCGGGCGTTCCCAGCACGGTCGCACAGCCGTCCGACGGGTGACAAGGCGTGACCGCGTCCGGGGCGGCCCTGGTTGGACCGGCATGCGAGCCATTCTCATCACCCCCGCCGTGACGGTCCTGGCCCTGGGCGCCCTGCTGTCGGCGGCGTCGGGCGCGGCACGGGCGGCCGGGCCCGGATTCCAGTACGTCGGCCAGGACGACCGCGTCCACGCCGTGACCTCCCCGAAGGGCTGCGTGGAGGCGGCGGGCGGCGGCGGCCGCGCGGTCACGAACCACACGCGGCTCGACGCCACCCTGTACGGCGCACCGCACTGCAAGGGCCCGGCGCTGGCGGTTCTGCGGCCGGATGCGGTCACTCCGGTCCGGCCCTCCTTCGCCTCTGTCCGTTTTTCCGCCCCCGAGTAGCGGTAACGGCCGTGACCACTCGGCGCCCGCCGCGTTGTACGCCATGTCAAATGCCGCAGAGGATGCGGCGCCCACATCTCACGAGGAGATCTTGATGTCGCGTATCGCGAAGGCATTCGCCCTCACCGCTGTCGCCGGCAGCACCCTGGCCGCCGGCGCCGGTCTGGCCGTCGCCGATGCCGGAGCGCACGGTGCGGCGGTCGGCTCCCCCGGTGTCCTGTCGGGCAACCTCGTCCAGGTTCCGGTTCACGTCCCGGTCAACGTCTGCGGCAACACCGTCAACGTGATCGCCCTGCTGAACCCGGCCTTCGGCAACACCTGCGTCAACGCCTCGCACGGCGACGGCGGCCACCACACCGAGGGCGGCAGCTACGGCGAGTGATCGCCTCCCCCGCCTGACCGGCTGAAGGGCCCCCGCCGCACGGCGGGGGCCCTTTTCCGCGCCGCTCCTTCCTTCCGTGCGTGCTGCCTGCCGGAGGGAAGGAGCGGCCGCTCACTCGTAGCGGTAGACGCCCCCGTGGCCGAGCATCTGGCGCGGGGTGACGTCCCACGGGGGCATCGGCTCGTCGAGGGCGATCACCCGGCCGCGCTGGAGGTCGCCGGGCCGCAGCGGGGCGGCCGGCAGGTACCCGGAGCCGGGGTGGCGCTGCTGCCAGCGGTCCCAGACGAGGTCCACGAAGGCGTGGTGCAGCCAGAACGCCGGGTCGTTGGGGGCCGTACCGCCCGTCATGTGGCCGCCGATCCACTGGTGGACCTTGTTGTGGTTGCGCCAGCGCTCGCTCTTCGGCGCGGCCCAGCCCTCCAGCTTGTTGCGGAAGCTGCCGCCCTCGGCGGTGGAGTTCCAGGGCGAGGAGTCGTAGACCGGGTCGTCGATGGCCCACTGGAGTTCGGCGGCCGTCGGCAGGGAGATCGGGTTGCCCGGCCGCCCGAGGTTGCGGGTGAGGAACGGGGCCTCGCTGACCCCCTCGGTGATCGTCCAGTTCCCCCGCTCGTGGGCGAAGGGGCCCGTCATCACCTGGTGGTCGCCCGCCCGGCCGGTGCCGCCGAGGAAGTCCTCGGCCCACAGGGAGGAGACGGGGCTGGAGTCGGCGGTCCAGTCCCAGTAGGGGATGGAGATCCGGGGGTCGAGCTCCCGCAGCCGCCTCTCGAACTCCAGCAGGTAGCTGCGGTGCCAGGGGAAGAAGGACGGGGACATGTGCCCCACGCGCAGCTTCCGGTCCCGGTCGGGCACGAAGTAGGTGCCGTGGGTGCGCACGAACTCGTCGTAGATGCCGTTGCGCTTGAGCTCCAGCAGCGCGGACGTGAACCGCTTCTTCTGCGCGCTGGTGAGGTTCTTCTGGTTCTGCCGGGTGTACACCGCGGGGGTCCTCCTGGTTCCCGGCCGTCAGCCGTGGTGCGGGGCGGCCAAGGCCAGCTGGGTGGTGCCGAGTTCGTCGACGGCCGCGCGGGCCGCTTCCAGCGGGGTGTCGTAGGACTGGAAGTGGTTGACCGCGCTGAGGTAGCTGCCGTCGGCGCGGCGCATGACGTGCAGGGGCCGGCCGTCGATGTGCACCGCCGCCCGGGCGGGGTCGACGCTGATGTGCCGGCCGCGGTACGTCTCCTCGGTGAGCGGCGCCGGGCTGAGCGTCTGCCGGGGGCGGCGGGCGCGCAGCACGGGGGTCAGCGCGGCGGCCGTCCCGGCGAGGGCGGCCGCGCCGAACGCCGCACGGAGGAAGGCGCGGCGGGTGCGGGTGGCGCTGGCGTGCATGGGT
>NZ_JBEZWL010000220.1:0-8546 GCF_040648015.1 Streptomyces sp. NPDC029216
TACGAGGTCTTGCGCCCGGCGCACCGAGAGCACGCACCAGACGCCGCGGGGCCGCCCTCCGGGCGACGACGGGACTTTGACGACAGACCCTAGGCTGGCGGTGTGTACGAGGAAGCGCCGTCCCGGGTCGTCCCCGGTGCCGTGGTCTGGCGGGCCCGGGGCCCCGGCGGGGCCGTGCTGCCCGACGGCTGCATGGACCTGCTCTGGATCGACGGCCGGCTGCTGGTGGCCGGCCCCGACACCGGCCCGCACCCCGCCGGCGAGGTCCCCGGCCGCACCTTCACCGGCCTGCGCCTCGCCCCCGGCACCGCACCCGCCCTGCTCGGCGTACCCGCGCACGAACTGCGCGACCGGCGCGTCGAGCTGGCCGACCTCTGGCCCGCCCGTGAGGTGCGCGCGCTGACCGGGCGGACCGCCGGGTACGAGGACCCCCGCGCGGGCCTCGAAGCGCTGGCCCGGGCCCGGCTCGACGCCGTGGGCCCGCCCGACCCGCTCCTCGCCGAGGTCACCGCCCGGCTCCGGGCCGGGCAGCCCGTCTCCGCCGTCGCGGCGGCCGTCGGCCTCGGGGAACGCCGGCTGCGCCGCCGCTCCCTCGACGCCTTCGGGTACGGCCCCCGCACCCTGGGCCGCGTGCTGCGCCTCCAGCGGGCCCTGGCCCTGACCCGGCGCGGTCTGCCCCAGGCCGAGGTGGCCTACGCCGCCGGGTACGCCGACCAGCCCCACCTCGCCCGCGAGGTCCGCGCCCTGGCCGGGACCACGCTGGGGGCGTGGGCGGCGGCTCAGGCGCCCCCGGCGGCCGCGGGTGCGAACAGCGAGACCTGGCAGCCGTCCGGGTCCAGGACCACCGCGTAACGCTGCCCCCAGAAGGCGTCCCAGGGCTTCAGGTGCCCCCCGTACCCCGCGTCCGTCAGCTCGGCGTACAGCGCGTCCACCTCGGCGGGGGATCCGCACAGAAAAGCGAGCTCGCGGCGCGGCCCGCCGGACGGCGGGGTCCAGGACGGGTCGAAGGAGCGGACGACGTCCTCGGTGTCCCAGCCGATCCGCAGCCCGCCGGGCAGGACGGCCTCGACGTGCGGCTGTCCGTCCGCGTCGGCGGGGACGTCCAGCCCGAGGCGGCGGTAGAAGGCGAGCGAGGCGGCCATGTCGGAGACGACCAGGCCGATCATGTCGAGTCGTGGAGTCATGGCGGCAGGCTAGGCGGGGTCCGGCCCCACGGTCTTGAAGGAAACGGACACGGGCGCCCCCCGCCGGCCGCGTCTCCACCCGTGGGTGGAGACGGAACCTCCACCCGGGATCCACCCCGGCGCCGATCACACGGGCCCGGCCCGTTCCTAGCGTGAAGGACATGGAAATCGCACGTGTTCTCGTCATCGCCCTGGTCGTCGTCTTCGTCCTCGTACGCAGGTTCGGCGGGCGGCCCGTCAAGGACCGGGACCGCCTCTGGGTGCTGCCCGCGGTCCTGATGGTGATCGGCGTGGCCGAGGGCGGCCTCGTCGCCCCCGCCCACCCGGTGCTCAGCGTGATGCTGCTCGCCGCCGAGATCGCGGTGGCGTTCGGCATCGGCCTCCTGATGGGACGCGCCATGACCCTGTGGCGCGAACCCGACGGCACCCTCTGGGCCAAGGGCAACAACATGGTCCTCGCCCTCTTCGGGCTCTCCCTCGCCACCCGGGCCGGCCTGGCCCTCCTCGGCCACACCGCGGGCGTACCCGTACGGAACGGGGCCCTGCTGCTGACCCTCGCGGGCTGGATCCTGGCCCAGGGCCTGGCCCTGGCCGCCCGCTCCCGCCGCATCCCCGCCGCGGCGTGAGGCGGCGGACGGCATGCGGTCCGCCCGCCCGGGTCCGGAGGGGGCCGCTGGCTACAGTGGGCAGGGATGCCGATGCCACGCACCCTGCCCCCGCTCACGAACACCCACGTCAGGGTCGCCGTCCAGGTGGCGTTGGCCGTCTGGTTCGTGCACGGGCTGCTCACGCCCCCGCCCGGCGCCGCCGCCGTCGCCGTCGGGCTGGGCGGGCTCGGCATGACCATCCTCGGCCTCACCGTCCTCGACCGGCCCCGGGTCGCGGCAGGGGTCCTCGGCGCGGCCCTGGCCGCCGCCTGCGCGACCGGCCTGCTGGCGCCCGCCACCCCGTGGGTGGTCCTCGTCTTCGCCGTGTGCGGCTTCGCCGCCGCCCGCCTCGGGGCCGTCGCCGCGGCCGTCCTCCTCGGCGCCGGGACGGCCGCCGTCGCCGCCGTCACCGTGCTGCGCGGCCGCGACCCCGTCGAACTGTGGAACGTCGTCGGCCTCTGCGGGATGTACGCGTACGTCCGCGCCGGCCGGTCCCGGCGCGCCGCAGCCGAGTCCGAGCGGCAGCGCGCCCTGCTGGCCGAGCGCGCCCACGTGGCCCGCGAGGTCCACGACGTCCTCGCGCACTCCCTCTCCGCCCAGCTCATCCACCTCGAAAGCGCCCGCCTCACCCTGGAGGCCGGCCGCTACGAGGAGGCCGGCGTCCTCGTCGAGCGGGCCCGCGCCCTCGCCAAGGGCGGCCTGGAGGAGACCCGCCGGGCCGTCGCCGTGCTGCGCGGCGACGTCCCCGCCCCGCAGGAAGCCCTCGCCGCCCTCGCCGAGGAGTACCGCCGTACGACGGGCGCCGCGTGCGCCCTCACCGTCGACGCCGGACCGCGCCCGCTGCCGCCCGAGGCGGCCCTCGCCGTCGTCCGCACCGCGCAGGAGGCCCTGACCAACGCGCGCAAGCACGCCGTCGGCGCCGACGTGGAGATCACCCTCGCCTGCCCCGGCGACCGCTACGAGCTGTGCGTCACCGACTCCGGCGGCACCGGCCCCGCCCCGCACGCCGCCACCGGCGGCGGATACGGCCTGGTCGGGATGGCCGAACGGGCCGAGCTCATCGGAGCCGCCCTCGACGCCGGGCCGCACGGCACCGGCTTCCGCGTCCGGCTGGAAGGACCCCTCACACCATGACCGCTCCCCACCCCCCTACCCGGGTCCTCGTCGTCGACGACCAGACCGTCGTCCGGGAAGGGCTCGTCCTGCTGCTCGGCCTGCTGCCCGGCACCGAGGTGGTCGCCTCCGCCGCCGACGGCGCCGAGGCCGTCCGGCTCGTCGCCGAACACGCCCCCGACGTGGTCCTGATGGACCTGCGCATGCCCCGCATGGACGGGGTCGAGGCCACCCGGCTGATCACCGAGAACCACCCCGGGACCGGGGTCGTCGTTCTCACCACCTACAGCGACGACACCTCCGTGCTGGACGCCCTCAAGGCCGGCGCCCGCGGCTACCTCACCAAGGACGCGGACGCGCAGGAGATCGCCCGCGCCCTGGCCGCCGTACGCGAGGGCGCCACGAGCCTCGGCCGCGCGGCCCAGGAACGCCTGGTCGCGGCGGCCGTCGGCGCCGCCGAACCGCCGCGCCGGCCCCAAGGCGCCCAGCTGCCCGACGGCCTGACGGCGCGTGAGGGCGAGGTGCTCGCCCTGATCGCCGAGGGGCACTCGAACCCCGAGATCGCCCGGCGGCTCACCATCGGCGAGTCCACCGTCAAGACGCACATCAACAACCTCTTCGCGAAGACCGGCGTCCGCGACCGTGCCCAGGCCGTCCGCTACGCCTACCGGCACGGTCTGGCTGCCGGAAATTAAATCGGTGGTGCGGTCCGCCGGGGCCGGGTTATCGTTCGGGAGTCAGGGAGCGCGGCGGCCAGCCGCCTTCCGGGAGAGCCGAGTTGGCTCGCCGAGGAATGTGCCCAGCAGGAGGTGAGGACGTTGATGACTGTCACGGTGACGGGTGTTGCCCGCGTTCAGGAGTTCATCGTCGTTTCCGCCCCTGTGGTCTCCGGCTGACCTCATACCTCTCCGCGCGCCGCCGAGCGTGCGCTGCCGGGGCCACCCTGTGAAGGGTTCCCCTTGACTCTCGCTTCCACCCGCTCCACCCGCTCCACCGGCTCCAACCTCCCGCACGCCCTCGCCGCCTTCGGCTGGGACGAGGCCTGGGCCACCGAGTTCGCGCCCTACGCCGCCGAGGGACTCCTCCCCGGCCGGGTCGTCCGCGTCGACCGCGGACAGTGCGACGTCATGACCGAGGACGGCGTCATCCGCGCCGACACCGCCTTCGTCACCCCCCACGACCCGCTCCGGGTCATTTGCACGGGCGACTGGGCCGCCGTCGAGGCGACCGGCAACCCGCGCTACGTGAAGGCGTACCTGCCGCGCCGCACCGCCTTCGTACGCTCCACCTCCTCGCAGCGCTCCGAGGGGCAGATCCTCGCCGCCAACGTCGACCACGCGATCATCGCGGTCTCGCTGGCCGGCGAGCTCGACCTCGGCCGGATCGAACGCTTCCTCGCGCTGGCGTGGGAGTCGGGCGCCCAGCCGCTGATCGTCCTGACCAAGACCGACCTGGTCCCGGACCCGGCCACGCTCGCCTACCTGGTCCAGGACGTGGAGACCACGGCTCCCGGCGTCCAGGTCCTGACCGTCTCCTCCCACACGGGGGAGGGCACGGACGTCCTCGCAGCGGTCGTCGGGGACGGCACGAGCGTGCTGCTCGGGGTCTCCGGCGCCGGCAAGTCCACGCTGGCGAACGCGCTGCTCGGCGCGGACGTCATGGACGTCCAGGCCACCCGCGAGGTCGACGGCAAGGGCCGCCACACCACGACCACCCGCAACCTGCTCGCCCTGCCGGGCGGCGGTGTCCTGATCGACACCCCGGGACTGCGGGGCGTCGGGCTCTTCGACGCGGAGGCGGGGGTGGTGCAGGTGTTCTCGGAGATCGAGGACTACGCCGCCTCATGCCGCTTCCACGACTGCGCGCACGAGGCGGAGCCGGGGTGCGCGGTGCAGGCGGCGGTGGAGGACGGCACGCTCCCCGAGCGGCGCCTGGAGAGCTACCGCAAGCTGCTGCGCGAGAACCAGCGGATCGTCGCGAAGACGGACGCCCGGCTGAGGGCGGAGATCCGCCGCGACTGGCGCGTCAAGTCGGCGGAGGGCCGCGCGAACTACGCGGCGAAGCGGGGCGGCCGACCCTGACCCTGCCCTGGCCGGGCGTTTACGGGGGCGGCCGTTGCCCTGGCCGGGCGTTTGCGGGGTCGGGGGTGGCCGGGAACTATCCAGCCTCGCCGCCACCTCCAGCCCCGCCGGCGTTTGGGGCGCGGGTCCGGGCAGCGCCCGGGGAACGGGGGAAGGGCGGGTAGGGGAGCGCTCCGCGCAGCGGTGCCCCGCGGCCCCGCGGGGTCAGGCGGACGTGAAGAGGAGGGCGGCGTTGTGGCCGCCGAAGCCGAAGGCGTTGGCCAGCGCCGCCGGCACCGGCATGCGCCGCCCCCCCCCCCCCACCACGTCGAGCCCCACCGAAGGGTCAAGGGCATCGAGGTTGCGCGTCCCCGGCACCACCCCCTCGTACACGGCCCGTACCGCGGCGATCGCCCCCACCGCCCCCGCCGCCCCGAACAGGTGCCCCGTCATGGACTTCGTCGCCGTCACCGCGGGGTGCCCGCCCACCGCCTCGGCGATGGACCGCGCCTCCACCAGGTCGCCCGCCTGCGTCGACGTGGCGTGCGCGTGTACGAGGGCCACGTCGGCGGGGGCGAGCCCGGCGGCGGCCAGGGCCGTCCGCATCGCCCGTACCTGCCCCGGCGCGTGCGCCGCCGTGATGTGGTGGGCGTCCGAGGTCACCCCGGCCCCCGCCAGCCGCGCGTACACCCGGGCCCCGCGCGCCGCCGCGAACTCGGCGCGTTCCAGGACGACCAGCCCCGCGCCCTCGCCGATGACGAATCCGTCGCGGCCCGTGTCGAAGGGGCGGGAGGCCGCCGCCGGGTCCTCGTTGCGGGTCGAGTGGGCCTTGGCCTGGGCGAAGCCGGCCAGCGGGAGCGGGTGGATGCAGGCCTCCGTACCGCCGGCCACCACCACGTCCGCCCGGCCGAGCCGGATCAGGTCCAGGGCCAGCGCCAGGGCCTCCCCGCCGGAGGCGCAGGCGCTGACCGGCGTGTGCGCGCCGCCGCGCGCGCCGAGCTCGATGGACACCCAGGCCGCCGGGCCGTTGGCCATCAGCATCGGCACGGTGTGCGGGGACACCTTGCGCACCCCCGAGGCCTCCAGGACGTCGTCCTGCCCGAGCAGGGTCAGCGCCCCGCCGGTGCCGGTCCCGATGACCACCGCCAGCCGCTCCGGCTCCACCTGAGGCCGCCCCGCGTCGGCCCACGCCTCGCGGGCGGCGACCAGGGCGAGCTGCTCGCACCGGTCCAGGCGCCGCGCCTGGACCCGGTCCAGTACCTCGGCCGGGTCCTGGCGCACCCGCCCGGCGATGCGCACCGGCAGCGCGGCGGCCCAGTCCTCGTCCAGTGCGCGGATCCCGTTCTCGCCGCGCAGCATGGCCTGCCAGGTGCTGGTCGCGTCGCCGCCGAGCGGGGTGGTGGCCCCCATGCCGGTGACGGAAACTCCGGTGATGCCCTGACCCATGACGGATCCCCCTTGTGGTCATTCCACAGTCGTCTGACTGCTTGTCCAACCACTGTGCCAAGGAGGTGCTTGCCTCATGAGCGAGATGATCAATGGATTCATGATCACTGATTTGTAGGGTTCGGTCATGGTGGTCAGGTCGCCAGGACCGTACCGATCCAGCCGGCGACCACCATCAGACAGGCCATCAGCTCCACCAGCACGCTCGTCCCCACCGCCCGCATCACCGCCCGTACCGAGGCCCGGGCCTCGCGGTCCGAGCCCAGCCGGAGCCGCTCGCACAGGTAGACGCCGCCCAGGAACCCCGGTACCGCCCCCACCACCGGCATCAGCACGAAGCCCAGGAGCGCGCCCGCCCCCGCGTACGCCGCCATCCGGCGGGTGACCCCCACCCCGCGCAGCCGCCGCGGCGGCAGCTGCCACTTGACCACCTGGACCACCAGCAGCAGGGCCGTCGCCGCCCCCAGCAGGGCCCAGGCCGCAGACGTCCGCTCGTGCATCGACCACCACAGCAGCCCCGCCCAGACCAGCCAGGTCCCGGGCACGCCCGGAACGAGCACGCCGAGCACCCCGAGCAGCAGGACCAGCCCCACCAGGTACAGCTGAGGCAGATCCATGCGCTCAGCGTGCCCGAGGCGCTGCTAACGGGCCACCCAGCCCCGTTCGTACGCGTGCCAGCCCAGCTGGAGCCGGGTCGTGACGCCGGCCATCTCCATCAGGCCCTTGACCCTGCGCTGGACCGTGCGCAGGCCCAGCTCCAGGTGTTTGGCCACGCTCGCGTCCGTCATCCCGGCCAGCAGGAGGGTCAGGATCTCCAGGTCCGTGCTGTCCGGTACGCCGCCCGACTCCTCCGGCCCCCCGGTCGTCCCCAGGCGCAGGGGCACCGCCTCGCGCCACACCGCCTCGAACAGCCCGAGCAGGGACTCCAGCAGGCCCGAGGCGTGGACGACGAGCGCCGCCGGTTCCGCGCCGCGCGCCGTGAGCGGGACCATGGCCAGGGTGCGGTCCGCGATGACCAGGCTGGTGGGGACCCGGTCCGTCACCCGGACCCGTTCGCCCCGCACCAGTGCCGTCGACGCTTCGCGGATACCGGTGGGCAGGGCCAGGACGTCCCGTTCGATCACCACCCGGTACGCGACCCCCCGTACCGAGGCCTGTTCCTCGGTCGGCTCGTTGTCCATCCCCGACACCACCAGCGGCCGGGCGCTGGCCAGCGCGCACACCTCGTCCACCGCGCCCAGCTGGATCTGGTGGAAGCGGTGCGCGACCGCGCTCGCGCCCGTCACCACCTCCACCATGTCGTGCACCGCCGCCTCGACGGCCTCCGCCCGGTACTCGCGCGCCAGCAGCTCGGCGGCCAGTTCCGCCTGTTCCAGCTCCTGCCGCTGCTGGGTGAGGAGGGCGCCCAGGGCCACCCCCGGCGGCGCGGCCACCCAGCGGCCGGGACGGGCCGAGGACTGCGCCGCCAGCCCGTGCCGCTCCAGTTGCCGCAGGGTCCGCTCGGTCTGCGCCACCGGCAGCGTCAGCCGGTGGGCGAGGTCCGGCACCTCCGCCGCCCCCAGCGCCACCAGCGCGCGGTACGCCGACTCCTGGCCCTCGTCCAGGCCTATTGCCCCCAGCAACCCGTACACCCCCACTCTCAGAGCCGTTCCGGGCCATCTTCGCCACACCCCCCGCCCGTTTGCCAAGGTGGAGCCGCTGCCGGGGTGCGGCCGGGGGTGTCCGAGGCTCCCTCTCCGGGGGGACCTTTTCGCGCATTCGGGGTTTTCCGCCGCCCGAGGGGGCCGACAATGAGGGCATGAGTCAGCAGGGCGCGGAGGACTGGTGGCAGAAGCTGTACGAGGACCCGGACGCGGGATCCGGACCTGACCCGGGGGACACGCTGGACCAGCGCTTCCGCTCGGCGTCGGTCATGGTCGGCGACCAGGACCCGCCGCTGCTCCCGGGCCCCCGGGCGGCGCACACCGCGCCCGCCGGGCCCCCGGTGGCGCCCGAGGCGGCCCCCGCGGACGTCCCGCCGCCCCGGCTGGACAAGCCCGCCGCGCCCCTCCCGCCGCCCCGGCGGGACCCCCGGGTGACGGGGGCCACCGGGTACG
>NZ_JBEZWL010000221.1:0-8435 GCF_040648015.1 Streptomyces sp. NPDC029216
GTACGAGGTCTTGCGCCCGGCGCACCGAGAGCACGCACCAGACGCCGCGGGGCCGCCCTCCGGGCGACGACGGGACTTTGACGACAGACCCTAGGACAGGCCCTGGGGGGTGTCCGCCGGCTGCACCCGCTGGAGCAGCCCGTACGTGAACTCCGCGACCAGGGCCCGTCCCGACGCGGTGAACGCCAGCCGCCAGCGCGTCGGCGCGGTGCCCTCCATCGGCCGGGCCGGCGCGAAGGCCCGGGCCACCTCGTCCACCGTCGCCGACCAGGGCCGCAGGTCCGCGTCCGTCTCCAGTACGGGCCCCCGCGCGCCCGGGGCCCGCACCAGCCACTCGTTCCACACCGCCCCGTCCGGCGCGGCCAGCACCTCGAAGCGCAGCTCCGGCCAGAGCGGCACCGGCCACAGCAGCGCCTCGCACTCCAGGTCCCCGATCCTGCGGCGCTCCGCCGACTCCGGCGGGCCGAGCACCGACCGGTAGCGGGCCAGGGCCCCGCGCGAGCGGGGTGAGCGGACCATGGCCTGCCAGCGCCGGTTGGCCTCCCGCTGCTCGGCGAGGGTGGCGCCCAGCCGCAGCCGGGCCGCCTCCGCGAGATCGGGCTGGAAGTCCGCCATCCTGCGCAGCAGCACCAGCTGGAAGGCGCCCGGACCGAAGGCTCCCGGGCGGTGCGGATTCGGGGTGGCGGTCATGGAGGTCACCTTTCCACACAGGATCCTCACCTGACCGGAATGTTTATGTTGCCGGGGACCACATAGCCTGCGGGCGCCATGAACTACTTCTGCCCCGCCTGTCAGAGGCACCTCAACGGCGCGCTCGCGTGCGCCGGGTGCGGGACCCCGGCCGAGTATCTGGTGGCCGCCGCGCCCAGCGCGCCGACCCCGGACCCCGAGCCGCAGCCCGCGCTGGCCGAGGTGTTCGCGGACTCCCTCGTCGTGCTGACGGGCCCCCACGAGGGCCGCGCCGGTACGCGCAAGCGCGCGGCCAGCCGCCGCAGGCGCGGGCGGACGGTCCTGGCCGTCGGCCTGGGGCTGGTGCTCGCGACCGGGGGCTCGATCGCCGTGGCCCGGATCGTGGGCGACGACGAGGGCGTGAACCGGGCCGACAAGGTGGTGCTGACCGACGACGGGCCCAAGCAGCCCGACGCGCTGCCGAGCCTGGACGCGCCGGCCGTGCCCTCCGCCCTGCCGAAGGGCGCGGGCGGGGCATCGAAGTCGGCCCGGCCCAGCGGGAGCCCGAGCGGGTCGGCGCAGCCGGGGCCGAGCGGGAGTGCCTCCGCCTCGACGGGGACGCCCTCGCAGAAAGGTTCCGGCGGGGCGAGCTCCGTAAAGACGACGTCGCCGGGGAATCCCGGACCGGGTACCTCCGGCACGGCGCAGCCCGGTCCGACGCAGACCAAGCAGGGCACTCCGAAGCCCGAGCCGACGAAGACCTGCGTGTTCTGGATCTTCGGCTGCTCGTAGGGCTGACCCGGCCACGGGCCCCCCGGCTCAGCCCAGCATCCGCTTGAGCAGGTCCCGCAGGGCCGTGCGCTCCTCGGCGGAGAGGCCGGCCAGGGGTTCGCGCGCGAAGTCCAGGGACTCGCGCAGCCGCTCGGCCGTCTCGGCCCCCTGCTCGGTGGGTGCGGCCAGCTTCACCCGGCGGTCGGCCGGGTCCGGGCGGCGTTCGACCAGGCCGCGGGTCTCCAGCCGGTCGATGATGCCGGTGACGTTGGAGGGCTCGCAGCGCAGCTTCTGTGCGATGCGGCGCATGGGCAGCGGCTCCAGCGACAGCAGCGTCAGGACCCTGGCCTGGGCGCCGGTGAGCTGGTGGCGGGCCGCCGCCTCCTCGTACTCCATGTGGTAGCGGGCCACGACGTCGCCGATGAGCTCGACGACCTCGACGGTCACTGGGTCTGCGCGACGAGTGGGCATGGGATCAGCGTACCCATTTACTTGACAACATGAAATATCCAGGAGCATGGTTGTTTCAGGTCGTGAAGCATTTCCGGGCTTCCCGCCCTCCTGCCTTCCTTTCCCCCTTCCTGGAGCCCCTCATGTCTCAGATCCCCGCCGTCAGCCGCGAGTGGCACCTCGTCCGCCGTCCGCAGGGCTGGCCTGTGGCCGAGGACTTCGCCCTGCGAGAGGTGCCCGTCTCCGCCGAGCCCGCCGCCGGCCGGATCCTGGTCCGCAACCTCCACATGTCCGTGGACCCGTACATGCGCGGCCGGATGAACGACACCAAGTCCTACATCCCGCCCTTCCAGCTCGACGAGCCGATGCAGGGCGGCGCGGTCGGCGAGGTCGTCGCCTCCAACGCCGAGGGCTTCGAGGTCGGCGACCACGTCCTGCACATGCTGGGCTGGCGCGAGTACGCGGAGCTCGACGCGCAGCACGCCGTCAAGGTCGATGCCGCCCTCGCCCCGCTCTCCGCCTACCTCGGCGTCCTCGGCATGCCGGGCCTGACCGCCTACGCGGGCCTCTTCGAGGTCGCCTCCTTCAAGGAGGGCGACTCCGTCTTCGTCTCCGGCGCGGCGGGCGCGGTCGGCGGCCTCGTCGGCCAGTTCGCGAAGATCAAGGGCGCCTCCCGGGTGATCGGCTCCGCCGGCTCGGACGAGAAGGTGACGCTCCTCACGGAGAAGTACGGCTTCGACGCCGCCTTCAACTACAAGAAGGCCCCCGTCCTGGAGCAGCTGACGGAGGCCGCCCCCGAGGGCGTCGACGTCTACTTCGACAACGTCGGCGGCGACCACCTGGAAGCCGCGATCTCGGTCATGAACGTGCACGGCCGCGCCACCCTGTGTGGTGCGATCGCCGGCTACAACGACACCGAGCCCGCCCCGGGCCCGCGCAACCTCATGATGGTCATCGGCAAGCGCCTGCGCCTCCAGGGCATCCTCGTCGGCGACCACTACGGCCTGCAGCAGCAGTTCGTCAAGGACGTGGCCGGCTGGCTGGCCTCCGGCGAGCTCCGGTACGACGAGACGGTCGTCGAGGGCGTCGAGAACGCGGCCGGTGCCTTCCTCGGAATGCTGCGCGGCGAGAACACCGGAAAGATGATCGTTTCTTTCACCCGCTAGGCTCAGCTCCGTACCGTCGCGATCGTGGGCGCGAGTCGCGGCGACTATCTGGAGGATCCACTTTCATGTCCATCACGCAGTCCGACGTCGCGTACACGGCCGTCGCCACCGCCGAGAACGGCCGTGACGGTCGCGTCGCCACCAACGACGGCCGGCTCGACGTCGTCGTGAACCCGCCGAAGGAGCTCGGCGGCAGCGGCGCCGGCACCAACCCGGAGCAGCTGTTCGCCGCCGGCTACAGCGCCTGCTTCCAGGGTGCCCTCAGCGTCGCGGCGCGCAACGAGAACGTCGACGTCACCGGCTCCACCGTGACGGCCGAGGTCGGCATCGGCAAGAACGACGAGGGCTTCGGCATCATCGTCAAGCTCACCGCCTCGATCCCGAACGTGGACGCCGCCGTCGCGAAGGACCTGGTCGAGAAGGCCGACCAGATCTGCCCGTACTCCAAGGCGACCCGCGGCAACATCACGGTCGAGCTGAACGTCGCCTGACGTCCCGCGCCGCAGCTCACGAGGGCCGCACCCCTTCCGGGGTGCGGCCTTCGCCGTAAACTGGCCGCATGCGTGATCTTGCGGGGGGTTTCCGGTACCTGTTGGCCGGACAGAGATGGGTGTTCGGGAACGGTCGCTGGCTGGGCTTCGGCCTGCTGCCGGGCCTGGTCTCACTGGTGCTCTACGGGGCCGCGCTGACCGGCCTCTTCTACGGCGCCGACGATTTCACGGCCTGGGCCACGCCGTTCGCCTCGGACTGGTCCTCGCCCTGGCTCGGGCTCTTCCGCGGCTTCCTGACGGCCGTGGTGATCTCCCTCGGGCTGTTCCTCTCGGTGATCACCTTCACCGCGGTGACCCTGCTGGTCGGGCAGCCCTTCTACGAGTCCCTCTCGGAGCAGGTCGACCGCACCGAGGGCGGCGAGGTCCCGGAGTCGGGGCGCTCGTTCTGGGAGGACCTGTGGATCTCCGCCCGGGACAGCCTGCGGCTGCTGGTGCGGGTGATGATCTACGGGATCCTGCTGTTCGCCCTCGGGCTCATCCCGGTGGTCGGGCAGACGGTGGTCCCGGTGATCGGCTTCTGCGTCTCCGGCTTCTTCCTCACCCAGGAGCTCACCTCCGTGGCCCTCCAGCGGCGCCGGGTGGACCTCGACCAGCAGCTCGTCCTGCTGCGCGGGCGCCGCGCGACGGCACTCGGCTTCGGCGTGCCGCTGGTGCTGCTGTTCCTGATCCCGCTGGTCGCGGTCTTCCTGATGCCGGGCGCGGTGGCGGGGGCGACCCTGCTGGCGCGGGACCTGGTGGGGGACGGCGCCGAGGACTCCGAGGACGGGCCGCAGGGCGGCCCCGCCGCCGGCCAGGCCCCCGCGCAGGCGGGCCCGTACGGCACCACCGGCCAGCAGCCGTACGGCACCGGCCAGGCCTACGGCCAGGGCTACGCTCCGGCCCCGGGCCAGGCGTACCCGCCGGCTCCCGGGCAGGGTTACGCCCCCGCGCCGGGGCAGGGGTACGGGCAGCCCCAGGCGCAGGCACCCGCGTACGACCAGGCCCAGGCCCCGGGCTACGCCCAGCCCCCGGCTCCCGGCTACGCCCAGCCCCCGGCCTACGGCCAGGCTCCGGCCCAGCCCTCCGGGTACTCCCAGCCCCCCGCCCACGGCCAGGGCTACGGCTACGCCCAGCCTCCCGCCCCCGGCCAGTCCCAGCCCCCGGTCCAGCACCCCGACCCCCGGTTCGGGAACCCGCCCTCGTACTCCTGAGGCCGTGGCCCGGGCGCCTCAGCGCCCGGCGCCCCGGCGGAGCAGGGTGAGCGCCCCCACCGCGTCCTCGCCCCCGTGGGCGGCCGGGGCGGCGTCCAGCCGTTCCCGGCAGGCCGGGTGCCTCAGGCGGCGTCGGGGATGTCGGCCGTGGTCACGGTCGGGGTGAGGGCGTCCGCCTCGGCGAGCAGGGTGCCGTCCGGGGACCAGACCGCCGCGCCGCCGCAGCCCGTCCAGGGGCCCGCCGGGCCCACGTGGTTGGCGAGGACCACGTACAGGCCGTGTTCCTTCGCCATGCCCGGGTAGACGGTGGCGCGTTCGGCGATGCCGTCGCCCGTGCCGTACAGGGAGCTCGCCAGGTGGACCCGACAGCCGTCGGCCGCGCCGCGGGCGGGCAGGTCCGGGAAGTGGTTGTCGAAGCAGACGCCCAGCGAGAAGCGGATGCCCCCGAGTTCGAAGCGGCCGTCCTCGGTGCCCGGGGTGAAGGCGCCCCGTTCGTGCTGGTACAGGTGCTGCTTGGCGTACGTGGTGAGGTGGGCGCCGTCCGCCGCGTAGACCAGGGTCGCGATGGCGGGCAGCGGGCCGTCCGTGCGCAGGGCGACGTTGACGGCGACCGCGATGCCGGAGGAGCGCAGCCCGTCCAGGCGGGGGTCGTCGGCGTCGGAGAGCCACAGGGAGGGGTCCTGGGCGAGGGACTCCAGTTCGTAGCCGGTGAGCGTGAACTCCGGGAAGACCACGAGCTCCGCGCCCTGGCCCCGGGCCCGGGCGGCGAGGGCGACCGCGGTCGCGGCGTTGGCGGTGACGTCGGCGGGTACGCAGGTCAGCTGAGCGGCGGCGATCTTCATGGGGTTCAGGATGCCAGGGCGGCGCCCGGCAGTTGCCCGCGCCGGCGTACGAGGGCCAGCTCCAGCAGGTTGAGCCCGGTCACCACGGCGGTGAGCAGCGCGAGCGCCGCCAGTGAGGGCAGCAGCGCGGCCAGCGGCAGCAGGAGCAGGACGAGCGCGGCGGCCGCCAGCCGGGTCACCGACCAGGCGTGGAACAGGTGCCAGCGGGTGTAGCCGAAGGTGGCCAGGAAGAGGGCGCAGCCCCCGTAGAGGAGGGCGGCGACGCCGAGCGGGAGCCGGGCCCCGGGGTGGGCGACGGCCTCGGCCATGCCGACGGCCACCGCGATGATCGAGGCGATCAGCGAGAGGTGCCCGTACGAGAGGACCTGCCGGGCCACGTCCGCCCGTACGGCTGCGGTCTGCAGCCCGTGCCGGACGGCGTCGGCCGCGAGGTGGAAGTACACCCACCACAGGCTGCAGACCAGGGCGAAGGCCACGGCGACGGCGGCCAGCGAGCCGGTGTCCAGCTCCGGGGCGGCGGCCACCGGGGCGCCGACGGCCACGATCGACTCGCCCAGCGCGATCATCACGAACAGGCCGAACCGCTCGGCGAGATGGCCCGAGTCGAAGTTCAGCCGGACCATGTTGCGGCGGGTGAGCCGGGGCGAGGCCAGGTCCACGGCGGCGGCCAGCGCCCACAGCCCGACCCGGGCCGTGCCGTCGAGGAAGGAGCCGGCCAGCAGCAGCGGGCCGCTGATCAGCACCGACAGGGTGACCGGCGTGGGCCTCAGGCGGCGGCTGCGGCCGTGGGCGAGCGCGGCGAGCACCAGGCGGGCGCAGAAGTAGGCGCCGGCCAGCAGCGGCCCGCGGTCCCCGAAGGCGTCGGGCAGGGCCAGGGCCATCAGCAGGCCGCACAGTCCGGCGGCGAAGAGACCGAGCCGGTTGACGGGCCGGTCGGCGTCATGGGTGTTGGCGTGGACGGTGTTGCCCACCCACACCCAGTAGACGGGCACGAAGACGATCAGGGCCCGTCCGGTGCCGGCCCATCCGTGGTCGTGGTGCAGCAGTGCCGAGACCTGGGTCACGGCGAACACCAGGACCAGGTCGAAGAACAGCTCCGACCACGCGACCTTCTTCTCGCGCTCTTCCGGCTCTTCCGGCTCCATTTCGCGTCCCCCCGCTCGAAGTCCGGGGGAAAGGATGCCCGGTGGGGGCGTGCCGCTATGCGCCGGGGCCCCGCAACAGCGTCAGGAAGGAGCGGAACGCGGCGGGCATGTCCACCGATTCCGGGGCGAGCAGCCACTGGTACTGCAGGCCGTCCATGACCGCCGTCAGCAGCGGAGCGGCCTGTTCCGGGGTGAGGCCCGAGGGGAGGACCTCGCCGAACTCGGCGCGCAGCAGGGCGGCCATCTCCCCGCGCACCTGCGCGTAGCGCTCGGTGAAGAAGGCGCGGGCCGGGTGGCCGTCGGTGACGCTCTCGCCGAGCAGCGCCGAGAAGGTCTGCACGATGCCCGGGCGCATGGCGTTGTACTCCACCAGCGAGGCCAGCAGGTCCAGCCGCCAGGTCTCGGCCGAGGCGCGCGAGCCGCCGCCCGTGTCCCAGCGGTCGCGTTCCTCCAGGACCGCGACGAGCAGGGCCTCCTTGGTCGGGAAGTAGTGCAGCAGGCCCTGCTGGGTCAGGCCCACGCGTTCGGCGACGGAGCCCAGGGACGCGCCCCGGTAGCCGCGCTCCGCGATCACCTCGACCGCGGCGCGGACGATCTCGCCGCGCCGCTCCTCGCTCTTCGCCCTGACCATCGCGCCGCACCCTTCCGATCGGACCCCGCCCGGCAGTCGTACGACCGTACGCCATCCATCCATCACGAAGAGATTACGACACCTACCGCTTTACAGGGAAAGCGTCCACCATGAGCCCACGCACCGCACCGCACCCACAGAGCGAGGAGGCACGGCCGTGTCCGATGCCGATCAGGCCGCCGACGACCGAGGGGCCCGCGAGCAGCTCCGCGAAGACGCCGTCGAGGCGGCCCTGGACAAGCTGGACCTCGACGCCAAGACCGGGCTCCTGGCCGGCCGGGACATGTGGTCCCTGCCCGCCCTCCCGGAGATCGGGCTGCGCTCCCTGGTCATGTCCGACGGGCCCATCGGCGTCCGGGGCGTGCGCTGGAGCGCCGACGACCCCTCGGTCGCCCTGCCCTCCCCGACCGCCCTCGCCGCCACCTGGGACCCGGCCCTGGCCCGCCGGGCCGGCCGGCTGCTGGCCCAGGAGGCCCGCCGCAAGGGCGTCCACGTCCTCCTCGCGCCCACCGTCAACCTGCACCGGTCCCCGCTCGGCGGCCGCCACTTCGAGTGCTACTCCGAGGACCCGTACCTGACCGGCGCCATCGGCACCGGCTACGTCCAGGGGGTCCAGGACGGCGGCATCGGCACCACCGTCAAGCACTTCGCCGGCAACGACGCCGAGACCGAGCGCTTCACCGTCGACAACGTCATCGCCCCGCGCCCGCTGCGCGAGCTCTACCTGGCCCCCTTCGAGGCCATCGTCCGCGGCGCCCGCCCCTGGGGCGTCATGACCGCCTACAACTGGGTCAACGGCACCACCATGACCGAGCACGGGCAGCTGGTGAACGGGGTCCTGCGCGGCGAGTGGGGCTTCGACGGGTTCAACGTCTCCGACTGGATGGCCGCCCGCTCCACCGCCGGCGCCCTCGAAGGCGGCCTCGACGTGGCCATGCCCGGCCCGGCGACCGTCTACGGGCCCGCCCTCGCCGAAGCCGTCCGCGCCGGGCAGGCCGACGCGGCCGCCGTCGACGGGGC
>NZ_JBEZWL010000222.1:0-8341 GCF_040648015.1 Streptomyces sp. NPDC029216
GCTACGAACGCAAAGCCGACCACTTCCTCGCCTTCACCAGCATCGCCTGCACCCTCATCTGCTACCGAAGACTGGCCAAATGAGATGACGTCTTAAGGCCGCCGGCGTGGGCGCAAGGGACGGGCTCATCCCCACGGAGTCAGGTCCAGCTCTGACGGCGGTTCAGGAATCGGGTCGTCATTCGGCGCAATCCGGCGGCCCCACCGACGCAGGTCCAGCACGTAGCTCGTGAGGAGCCGCCGCTGCCGCCGTTCGTCTGCCAGCTGCCGCTCCAGCCGATCAGCGATCACCGTGAAGTCGTCCCGCCGACTGATGGTGCGGCCCTGCGAGAATGTCAGCAGACCTATCACAAGCGCCACTAGCTAGTGTGATGCACCGGAAATTTCAGGGTTAAGTCTGCGGCTGGTTGTCGGTGGCTGATGGGGTGATTTTGGTGAGGCAGTCGGCGAGGGACTTCAGGATCTCGTCGGCGCTCTTCGTCCAGGTGAAGGGTTTCGGGTCCTCGTTCCAGGTCTCGATCCAGGCCCGGATGTCGTCTTCCAGTGCTTTCACCGAGGTGTGGACGCCGCGGCGGATGAGCTTGTCGGTGAGGAGACCGAACCACCGCTCGACCTGGTTGATCCAGGACGAGCCTGTGGGGGTGAAGTGGATGTGGAAGCGGGGGTGTTTAGCCAGCCACGTCTTGATCTCGGGGGTGTTGTGGGTGGCGTAGTTGTCACACACCAGGTGCACGTCGAGGTCGTGGGGCACGGCCTTGTCTATCGTGACCAGGAACTTCTTGAACTCCTTCACGCGGTGACGGCGGTGGAGTTCGCTGATGACGGTGCCGTCGGCGATGTTGAAGGCGGCGAAGAGACTGGTGATGCCATGTCGCAGGCAGTCGTGGGTGCGCCGCTCGGGCATGCCCGGCATCATCGGCAACACGGGCTGCGAGCGGTCCAGAGCCTGGATCTGGCTCTTCTCATCCACGCATAACACCACTGCCCGTTCCGGCGGATTGTGGTAGAGCCCGACGACGTCGACGACCTTGTCGACGAACTACGGATCGGTGGACAGCTTGAAGGAATCCTGCAGGTGCGGCTTGAGATCGAACCGCTTCCAGATCCGGCCGACCGTCGATTTCGACAGCCCCGTGCGAGCGGCCATCGAGGCCCGCGACCAGTGGGTGTCCTGGCCCGGAGTGGACTCCAGCGTCGCCACGATCACGTCCTCGACCTGGTCGAGGAGAATCGAGGACGGCCGACCCGGCCTGGGCTCATCGGCCAGTCCGTCCAAACGGTCAGCGATGAAACGACCGCGCCAGCGCTCCACGGTCGAGGTGTCGACACCAAGCTCGGCCGCGGCCTGCTTGTTCGTCCCGCCTTCCGCACAACGCAGCACGATCCTCGCGCGAAGCGCCAGGTACTGGGCGGTCTTCGCGCGCCTGGCCCACCGGATCAGCTGGTCCCGTTCGGCCTCGCTCAGAATCAGATCGGCCTTCGGCCGACCGATGCGCGCGGCATCCTCGAGCCCGGCCATCCCCTCAGCGGCGAACTTCCCACGCCACTTCCTCACCGTCGCGGCGGTAACGCCGACCTCCACCGCCACCCGCGCGTTCGGCGCCCCGCCCGCACACGCCAGCACGATGCGCGCCCGCTCCGCGAACCGCGGCGCCACCGCCCCACCCGCCCAACGGGACAACTCCGCGCGTTCCTCATCGGACAGGCGGACTTCAACGGCACGAGGACCCGGCGACATGACAACAGGCTACAGACTTAACCCTGAAATTTCCGGCGCATCACACTAGACGGCACCGGGTACACCATCCACCCCGATGACGGGATCCCCTTCGCCTTCGAACTCGCCGGCCGGGCCACTCCCGCACAGCTCGCGGCCCTGATCCGCGGCCACTGGTCCATCGAGGCACTGCACCACATCCGGGACGTGACCTTCGCCGAGGACGCCTCCCAGCTCCGTACCGGCAGCGCGCCCCGGGCGATGGCCACCTGGCGCAACCTCACCATTGGTGCCAGAGGTGCCATCGGTCCGCGACCTGGATCGCCTGCGGCGCTCCGGCTGTGGCGCCTTCTGCGAAGAAGGGCGCACGGTCCCGGCAGACGACTTCTACGCCGGGACGCTCGGCGAGCCACGCGGCCAGACTTGATGCTTCCCGGTCGGGGAGTAGGTCGATCGGGCGGCGGGTTTCGACATCGACCAGGACGGTGCCGTTGTGGCCGCCCTTGCGGGTGGCGTACTCGTCGACGCCGACTACCCGCGGCGCTGGCACCTCCGGCTCGGGAAGAGCGTCGACCAGGCGCAACACCGTGCTCCGGCTGACGGCCACGCCCAGGACGACAGCCAGCCGGGCACCGGCCCGGCCGGCCAGGGCGAGACCGACTGCGGCCAGGGTGGAACGTTGTCGCTCGGTGCGCTGGCTGTGCCTGCGGGTGAGGCCGGGTATCTCTTCCGCGAAGGTCCGGCGGGGACACATGTTGTTCCCGCAGCGGAAGCGCCGAACTCGTAACTGGAGTACGACGCGTCGTCCGGCGCTCGGCGCGTCAGCGGGAAACCGCAGGTAGGAGCTGTGAACCTGGGTCGACCAGGCTCCGCATCCCGGGCAGGCGGCGCCGACCGTGGTGCATAGCGCGTCAACACGCACTATCTCGATATCCACGTCCACCGACACCACCGCGACGTCCGCGATCGCCGGGAACAACAACTCCTTCAACCGGAGCACGACCTCTTCCACGGTCCGGACTGTCAGCCCAGCAGTACTGACCAACGCCTATTTTCGGGCGACTTCGCAAGCCGCCCAGGGACGCTCAGCTGTCACTCACCGTGGCCCCTGCACGAAAGCTGAGCCAGAACCAGAAATGGTTCTGGCTCAATTTCCGTGATTGATGACAATGCGTCACGGCAGCCGGACGAGTAGGGAGTGCGTGGAGCTTGACGGTGGTGGGTGCCGTGATCGGTTGTGGTTGACTGGAAAGTGAAGAGATGGGGAGGGCGAATGGAGAGGTTCACAATCGAGCCGCTGCGGGTGGTCGACTTCGTGGAGCACGTGCGGCGCCGCCCCGGGATGTACTTTCTGGTTGAGCAGGGCAGCCCCGAGCTTCCCACGGAGGTACTTCGGGCGGTTGCCTGGGACGCGCTGCACCGCCGTGACGGCAGGCATGGACAGATCAGTGTCGAGATCGGATCTGACCTCAGCTTCACTGTGGAGAGCGATCAGCGCCCCAGCGCCGATGAGCGGGAGCGACATCTGCCGCGATTCTTCGGTTCCCTGCTCGACATGTTCGACCTGCAGCGTTGGGCTCCCTCCGCAGCTGCCGCACTCTGCGTCCGTACGGTCATGGAGGTGTGGCTGGACGGCCACGGCTATAGCCAGGAGCTGGTCGGGATGGATCCGACCGGCGCCTGGGAGGAGTTTTCAGCACCTAAGCCGTTCGGGACCCGAATCACCTTCCACCTTGATCCTTCATTCTGCGGTCCGCGCGAGGCCATAGCCTGGGCACTGCGGCCCGAAGAACTGCACGGGGAGGCGTGCAAGGAACACCCTTCACCCACGACGTTCCCTATTAGCGATCTCCGCTCGGAAACAGAGACGTCAGTCAGCGAGTAGGACGCGTTTTCGCAGGAGGTCGAAGCCGGCGCGGCCGAACATCTGGCGCTTGAGCATCTTGATCCGGTTGACGTGTCCTTCGACCACGCCTGAGTTCCAGGGCAGAGTCAGACCGGCGATCACGGCGTCGCGGTCGCGGTCGATGCCTGCGGCGAGGGTGTGAAGGCTGGGCAGGTCGTCCTGGGGGACGGCGTCGAGCCACTCGGGGAGTCGTTCTCCCTGGCGCTCGGTGAGCATCTGGGCGAAGGCCCGGACGTGGCCGGTGAGGGCGTCGAGTTCGGGGCAGTGGACCAGGACGGCCTTGGGGCGAAGGCGGTCGGTCTCTGTGAGGGTCTCGGGCCGGCGGAGGATCCATCCGGCGACGACGCGGGGTAACGGCGGCCGCGCTGTGACGGGGTTGGGAGACAGCCGCTTCTCCCGGAAGTAGGCGCGAACGCGCTGGTAGCTGCCCTGATAGCCGAGCGGCACAATCTCTTCCCACACCGTCCAGGCGTTCGTGCAGCCCTGGTTCCAGCGGTCATCCAGATAGGGCTTGAACGCGTCGAGTTTGGATGGTCGGCCCTGCCACTGCCCTCGGAAAAGGTCTTCTGGGGTGGCTGCGTCGGCGAAGATCTTCACGGTCCGGGATGTCATGTGGAGCTGGCGGCCGATCGCCCTCCGGCTGAGCCCGGCGGCCAGCAGTTCGTGGACGGTCGTGTGCTTGGCGCGGGTGCGGTCGGCGAAGCGGTGGCCGGTGGGCCAGGGCGAGCCGGTCGGGTCTTGGGCCTTGTCGGGCTCAGGGGCTGACTGGGCAGGATGGGGTGCCAGAACCCGCAGGCAGCTCCGGTGGTCGGCGACGCATCGCTCGGCGGCCTCGCTCAGGTTGTGCCAGAGATGCCACCTGTCCGCCACCTGCACCGCCTGGGGTGCCCCGACGGTGGCGCCTTCGGCGAAGAACGGTGCGCGATCGCGGCAGACCACCTCGATCCCTGGCCGTTTCGCGAGCCAAGCGGCCAGGCTGGATGCCTCCCGGTCGGGCAGCAGGTCCACCGGCCGCCGGCTTTCCACGTCGACCAGGATGGTCCCGTAGTTGCGAGCCTTGCGGGTTGCATACTCATCGACCCCGACCACCCGTGGAGCCGGAACCTGAGGGTCGGGCAATTCCTTGACCAGCCGTAGCACTGTGCTGCGGCTGACGGGCACTCCGAATACTCTGGCCAGCCGGGCACCGGCCCGGCCGGCGAGCGCGAGGCCGACGGCGGCCAGCGTCGACCGCAGCCGCTCGGTCCGCCTCCCGTAACGCCGGGTCAACCCTGGCAGCTGTTCCGCGAAGGTCCGGCGTCCGCACGAGATGACCGGGCAGAGGAACCTGCGGACGCGTAAACCGAGTGCGACCCGCCTGCCTCCGCTGGGCACATCAGCGGGAAAGCGCAGGTAGGAGCTGTGAATCCGCCGTGACCAGCTTCCGCATCCGGGGCAGACGGCCCCAGCCACCGTGCTTCGGGCCTCTATGTGCACCGCCTCGTCGTTCACGTCGACCGACAGCACCGCCACATCGGCGATCGAGGGGAACAGCAACTCCTCCAGCCTGAGCACCACTTCTTCCACGGGCAGAACTGTCAGCCATACCGCACCCAGTACGGGTCAATTCCTGGCAGCTTCGCCAGGGCTCGCTCGCTCGATCACCGTCACTGAGCGTGCATGCTCCACGGAAAGTGAGCCAGAACCTGAGAAATGACGGCAGTGCCGTGCCGCTGAGGCAGACGGACGAAGGTGCGATGATCTGTTCGTGGTGACAGATGCCGAGTGGACTCGGATTCGGACGGACCTGCGCTTCGGGCAGGTCTTCAAGGGCACCGTGGTGAAGGTTCCCAGGCCCGGTGTGATCGGGATCTTCGTGGAAATCGGCCTGAGCGTCGGAGGCTTTGTCGACGTTCTGCTGCTACCGAGCGAGGCCGAAGACTGGCCAGCGGAGGGCACGGTTGCCGATTTCGAGATCTGGTGGGCAGACAGCCGCCAGCAGATCCGGCTGAAGCCGTCCGACTCTCGGTATCTGCGGACCGACTTCACGGACTTCGTCGAATGCTTCCGTCCCAGTTGGCCTGCCGACGTCGGCCAGCCCCTTCGTGCCCCAGGGCCTGTCACCGCCGACGAGTTGCGGGCCCTGCTTCGCTCCGATGGGTCGTCGGCCAGTTCCCCCTGAGACTGGAGAAGCGGCCGACGCTCCCGGCGGAACCTAGCTGGCCGCGGCTTCGGCGCGGGCTCGGGTGCTGGCGAGGCGGTAAGAGTCGGTGCCGGTCTCGATGATGGTGCCGTTGAAGGTGAGGCGGTCGACGATGGCCGCGCAGAGGCGAGGGTCGGTGAACGTCTTGGTCCAGCCGCCGAAGGACTCGTTCGAGGCGATGGCCACGCTGTTCTTCTCCTCCCGCTCGGTCAGGACCTGGAAGAGGAGTTCGGCGCCGCGGCGGTCGAGTTCCATGTAGCCGAGTTCGTCGATGCACAAAAGATCAACGCGGCCGTAGCGGGCGATGGTCTTGGTCAGCTGCTTCTCGTCGGCGGCCTCGACTAGCTCGTTGACCAGCTTCGTCGCCAGGACGTACTTGACCCGGTAGCCGGCCATCGCAGCTTCGGTGCCGAGCGCGATCAGCATGTGGGACTTGCCGGTTCCGGAGTCGCCGATCAGACAGAGCGGCTGGCTCTTCTTGATCCATTCGCAGCTGGCGAGGGTGTGGATGGCGGCTGCGTCGATGTTGGGGTTCGCGTCGAAGTCGAAGGTCCGCAACGACTTGTCCCGCGGGAAGCCGGCTGCCTTGATCCGTCGTTCTGACCGGCGTCGGGCCCGGTCGTCGCACTCGGCCATCAGGAGTTCGGAGAGGAAGCCGCGGTAGGTCATCTGGTCCTTCATGGCCCGGTCGGCGATGTCGGAGAACTCGTTTCTGATCGAGGGAAGCCGCAGTAGGCGGCAGGCGGTGTCGATGGCCGTGTCGGCGGCCTGCTCGGTCAGTCCTCGCTGGCGGGGCAGGGTCACTGTGCTTCTCCCTCGCGGTGTGTCGGCGTACAAGTGAACGTGCACCACCTCGTACGAATGAGAGTGCACCGTTCTGGATGCGTTGAAAGGCCGTGGCCGGGAGCCTGCTTTCGTCGGTTGGGGATGAACGATTTACAGTCCCGCGTCCAGCTGTCCCTGTTCGACCAGGACGAGGGCTTGCGGCATCAGGTGTTCCTCACCGACACCCCGTCCTGCGGTGGTGGTTCCGCAGTTCCTGGAGGTCCGCCACCGCGGGCATGCCACCGTCGAGGACCACATCCGGTGCGGCAAGACCACCGGCTTCGGCCGCTTCCCCTCCCGCGACTTCGACATCAACACTGCCTGGCTCGAACTCAGCCTCGCGGCAATCGATCTGCTGGCCTGGACCCGTGTCCTGCTGCTGGACGGCGAACTCGCCACTGCCGAGCCGAAGAAACTCCGCTACCGGCTGCTGCACGTCGCCGCCCGCCTCACCTGCGGCGGTCGACGCCTGCGCTTGCGGATATCGGCGACCTGGCCCTGGAGAAACGAACTGGCCATGGCCTTCCACCGCCTCGCCGCACTGCACCGACCTGGCGACTGACCGGCAGCCCCTCGTCCGCCCACGACCTGAAAGGCCTTGGAGAACCCGACCACCGCGCCGGGACTCAGCCCTGCCCAAGCACCGAAATCGCGTCGACCACCCAACAGCTGCTGATCAGCGACGCCGCCTCATCCCAACCGAAACGGCGAGGTTAGATGATCTATTCCAAGGGGTCAGTGATCGTAGGCGATCAGTGAGCGTAGGACGGTATGTCCGGTGGCGTCGTTGTGCCAGATCGCGGCGGTCAGCGCGAGGATGCGTTGTATGACGCGGGCTATGACACTCAGGGTGTGCGCCCTCGGTTCCGTTCGAGGTCAAGCTGTCCCTTGAAGGTCTCGTTGATCGATTCGATGACCTGTCGCAGCGGCGTGAACAGGGCTGCGCCAGCCCTTTCCCGTTCACCTTTACGGGCAGGCCGCAGCAACTGGACTCCATGTTCGGGCAGTTCGCGTTCGAAACCATGGCCGAAGTAGTTCTTGTCGCCGATGAGAGTCTGCTGATGGGGATATTTGATTTCCCCAAAGATCGCCATCAGCTGGCTTCCTACTCGTACGACAAGGGCTTCAAACACGCCATCGACCGGGTGAGATGCGGCGGCACGTGGATGGGTGATGGCTATCTTGCGACCACCGAGGGCGATGCTAAGGGCTGCCCGGGGCAGGGAGCAGGAGTGGGGCGATGGGGCAAAAATATCTTCAGCGTTTCGTCTACAGCGAGGGCGTCACAAAGCCTGCACTCGATGAGGCGTGGGGCGAAGCGTTCAAGGCGTTCGCCCGGTCGGGCAACTGGGGCGACGTCGACAGCGGTGTCGTGCACCACCAGACGTACGGCACCGGATGGGGCGGGTATGCGCTGATCGAAGTGGAGGACCCCGAGGCCTTCGGGCGCTACCAGATGTTCCACAACCAGACTTATGGCCACGTCGTCCACGTCACCTTCGAACCCCTGTGGGACATGGACCGGGCGTTCGAGGCGACCATCCGCGACCTGAAGTGAATGTGTGATGGGTGCGGCTCCTTTAGAGGGACCGCGCTCCGTGACCACGGCGTAGCCGTCTCACCTGCGGTGTTCCGCACGCTGACGACCCTCCGACCTGTGGTCCATGGCTGCGCAACGAGGGCGGGACGGCTGCGGCCGAGGTCGTCGCCGG
>NZ_JBEZWL010000223.1:0-8337 GCF_040648015.1 Streptomyces sp. NPDC029216
GGCAGGCCCGGCGCCTCGCCGGGGTGGTGCACGGCGGGCCGCTCCGCGCCGGGCACCCGCACCCGTACGGGGGGCGGGACCACGGCCGGGGTCCCGGGCCGGGCCACGGGCGGCGGGGGCATCGGCGGCCGGGCGGCGGGCGGCCTGGCGGGCCCCCCTGCGGGGACGCACACGTCGACCCTGGCCCCGCTGCCGTGCCCGTCACCGGCGACCGCCACATGGCCGTGCAGCGGGCAGAGCGCGGCCACCATGCCCGCCCCGGCGTAGTACTGCCAAGCCGTCACCGCGGTCCTCCGATTCGGCAGCCGATATGAGGGTTACGGCTGAAGAAACGATCAAGGCCCCGGTTCGACACGCGCCGGACGGGTCAAGATCCTTGTCCGAAGGGTGACTTCGGACCGCCCGGATGACGGGTCCGGCCCGCACGCGCACTGCCCGCGGGGGCGCCTCGGGCGGCCGGCCGCGCGGTCCGGCGGGGCGGCCTCCGGGACCGGGGTGACCTGAGGGTTCTCGGCTCTGGGCGCGGCCATGTGACGGCCCGTCGGGGGCCTGGGCGCTTCGCCTAGGCTGGCCGTATGCCCGGACCCCCCGCCGCCCCGCCCGCCGAACCGCCCGTGGGGCCTCCCGCCGGGCCGCCCGTCGAAGCGCCCGTGGCCGTCTGGCGGTCGATGCGCCGGCCGGTGCGGTTCCTGGGGTCCTGGTGGCCCTGGCGGTGCTGGGCGTACCTCGGCAGCGGGTTCGCGCTCGGGTACGGGGTGCTGCTCGCGCTGGCGCTGCTCCTCGGGCTCGGGGTGCTGCTGGCCGTCGCCGGGATCGGGCTGGTGCTGCTGGTCGGCGCCGTGGCCGGGGCGGTGCCGCTCGGGGAGCTGGAGCGGCGGCGGCTGCGGTGGGTCGAGCCGGAGCCCGTCGCGGATCCGCACACCTCGCTGGCCGGGGCCGGGGCGGCTGCCTGGCTGCGGACCCGGCTGCGGGAGCGGGCCACCTGGCGGGAGTTGGGGTACGCCGTGCTGTTCGGGCTGGTCTTCGGCGCGGCCGGGTTCGGGGTGCTGGGCCTGCTGGCCCTCTCCCTGATGCTGGTGGCGGCGCCGGTGATCGTGTGGGCTCTCGCCCCCGAGCCGGTGATGCTGATACCCGGCGAGGCGGTCGCGGGCCCCCTGGAGGCCCTCGGCGGGACCGCGGTGGGGCTGGCCGGGACGGTGCTCGCCGCGTACGCGGCCGCACTGATCGCCGGGGCGCAGGTCAAGACGGCCCGGCTGCTGCTCGGACCGCGCGAGGAGGACGACCGGGTGCTGGAGCTGACCCGGTCACGGGTCCGGCTGGTGGAGGCCTTCGAGGCGGAACGGCGGCGCATCGAGCGGGACCTGCACGACGGGGCCCAGCAACAGCTGGTCGCCCTCAGCATGACGCTGGGCCTCGCCGAGCGGGAGCTGCGCAAGGCCGCGGAGGCCGCCGCCGCGGCACCGGACCCGGGCGCGGGCGCCCCCGCGCAGGGCCTGTCCGGTGTCGACGGCGTCGACAGCGCCGCCGTGCTCGTGCGCCGGGCGCGGGGCGAGGCACGGCTGGCCCTGGCCCAGCTGCGGGACCTCGTGCGGGGCATGCACCCGCAAGTGCTGACCGACCACGGGCTGGCGGCGGCCGTCGCCGAGGTGGCGCTGCGCCACCCCGTGCCGGTCACGGTGGACCTGGACGTGCCCCGGCTGCCCGAACCCGTGGAGGTCACCGCGTACTTCACCGTCACCGAGGCCCTCGCCAACGCCGCCAAGCACAGCGGTGCCTCGCGGGTCGGGGTCGCCGGTAGGGTCGAGGGCGGCCGGCTCACCCTCACCATCACCGACGACGGCCGCGGCGGGGCCGATCCCGGCGCGGGAGCGGGCCTGGCGGGACTCGCGGACAGGGTGGCGATGTTGCGGGGGAGGCTGACGGTGTCCAGTCCGGTCGGCGGGCCGACACGGCTGCGGGTGGAGGTGCCGTGCTCCGGGTGATCCTGGCCGAGGACTCGGTCCTGCTGCGGGCGGGCCTGACGGAGCTGCTGTCCCTCGGCGGCCACCGGGTCCTGGCCGCCGTCGGCGACGCCCCCGCCCTGCTGCGGGCCGTGGCGGACGAGCGGCCCGACGTGGTCGTCACGGACGTGCGGATGCCGCCCGGGCTGCGTGACGAGGGACTGCGGGCCGCGCTGGAACTGCGCTCCCGGGACCCCGCGCTGCCGGTCCTGGTGCTGTCGCAGTACGTGGCCACCGCCTACGCGACGCAGCTGTTCACCGGCGGTTCGGCGGCCGGGCTGGGCTACCTGCTCAAGGACCGGGTCGGCGAGGTCGAGGAGTTCCTCGACGCCCTGCGCCGGGTCCACGAGGGCCAGACGGTCATCGACCCCGAGGTGGTCCGCGTCCTGCTGGCCCCGCGGCCGGTCGACGACCCGCTGGCGCGCCTGACCCCGCGCGAGCGCGAGGTGCTCGCCCTGATGGCGGAGGGGCTCAACAACCAGGCCCTGGCGGCACGGCTGTTCGTCACCGAGGCCTCCGTCGTGAAGCACGCGGGGAGCATCTTCGCGAAACTGGAACTGGACCCCACGGAGGGCAACCGCCGCGTGCTGGCCGTCCTGGCCCACCTGCGCGGCGCGGCGGGCGCGGCGGGCGCATAGTGATGAGGCTGTGACCTGGGGGCATTCAGATCGGGGGGAGCGCTCACTAGGGTCTGGGGGTGCCGAAGAACGATGAGATACCCACAGGCCCGGGCGGACCGGACGAGGACAAGTGGAACGTGGTCCTCGATGAGGCGTTCGTCCGGGGCGCCTCGATCCACGAACCCGCCGCCCCGGGGCGCACGCGGGTGTTGCCGATCGTCCTCGGGCTGTGCCTGCTGATGGGGGCCCTGGCCCTCGTCACGCTGAAGATGACGGACCCGTCCGACGAGGGGCGCGCCACCGCCTCCGCCAAGCCGAGGCAGACGGCTTCCGCCCCCGGGGCCGCCGCCCCGGGCGCCCCCTCCGCCCCCGCCTCCGGTGACTCCGCCGCCGCCGGCCGGCCGATGGTCCCGCTGGCCGACGTCTTCCCCGCCGAGGTCCCGGACGGGACCGGGGGCAGGTTCACCCGGGTGGGTGCGAAGGTGCTGGGCTCCTGCACCGAGCCCGATTCGGTCGGCCCCCGGCTCGCCGCCATGATCGCCGAGGGCAAGGGCTGCGTCGGCGAGCAGGTCGCCCTCTACAAGGACGCGCAGAACAACCAGTTCAACATCGCCGTGTTCACCATGAAGGACCCCAAGGACACCCTGAGGGTGGTGACGGAGCTGTCGATGGCCTTCGACGACTACCAGGTGGGCGTGCAGGCCCCGCCGGCCGGATCGGGGCTGGCGACCCTGGGGCCGGAGACCGGGCTGGTGCAGTCCTTCACGGGCGTCGGCCGCGTCATGGTGGTCGGGCTCGGGCAGTGGTCCGACGGCCGGACCGCCGACTTCCAGAAGCTGGTCGACCGGCTGGGGCCGTTGCAGGGCGCGGTCGGCCAGAAGGTGAACCGGTACGAGGGCGCCGGCGCGCCCTGACCCCCGCCCGTCAGCGGACCGTCGCCCGGCGCGGCCCCCGCGCCCGGGACCGGGCCACCACCCGCGAGGGGACGGGGGCGGCCGAGCGGGCCCAGACCGCCAGCAGCACCGGCAGCGCCAGGTAGCCGAAGCGTCCCGCCGGGGCCAGCAGGAAGGCCAGGGTGAGCCCCAGCGCGAGGCGGTCCGCCGCGGCCACCACCGTGCGCGGCGGGCGCACCCGCAGCGAGAGGGCCACGCCCAGTCCGCCCAGCACCAGCAGGGTCACCGTCAGGTGCCAGCCCCAGGGCCCGAGTCCGGCCAGCAGGTGCCCCGGAAGCGGGCTGCTCGCCGGGGTCGGCACCTCGGCCCGGCCCGTCGGGAAGGCGAACACCTGCCGCCACAGCTCCCCCGGCTGGAGCAGGGCGCCCGGCAGCACCAGGGCGGCGGCGGACAGCCCGGCCACCACCGCGCAGCGGACCGCCGCCCCGGCGCCCCGGCGGGCTCCGAGGAGGGCCGCCGCCACCGCCACCGCGGGCAGCGCGGTCCACTTGAGGGCGCACGCCACGCCCAGGGCCGCCCCGGAGAGGCCCGGGCGGCCGGAGCCGGCCGCGGCGAGGGCGAGGCAGCACAGGCCCGCCAGCGGCAGGTCCACCCCGCTCACCGCCAGCGGAAGGGCCACCACCGGCGAAGCCACCAGCAGCGGGAGCAGCGGCGAGGGGGCCGCGCCGAGGAGGCGGCGGCCGGCCCGCATGCCGCCGAACAGGACGGCCGCGCACCAGATGCGGGCGTCGCCCAGCAGCCGCACCGCCCATCCCCCTCCCCCGCCGGAGCCGCCGTCGAGCAGGGCGCGGGGGATGCCGAGGAGGGACGCGGCCGGGAGGTAGGGGGTGTACTCCTCGACCCCGGCCGGCCGGTCCACGTACATCCTTCCGGAGTCGAGCAGGAGCCGCCCGGACCGTTCGATCACGCCGACCTCGGACTGGCCCTGCCCGGTCAGGACCAGGTACAGGAGGGGCACGGCGACGGCGCCCAGCAGGGCCGCGCCGAGCGCCTCCCGGCGCCGGCCGAGGGCGGTGGCCGCGGCGGCGGCGAGGTATCCGGCGGCCGCGCACCAGCCCCACGCGCGGTGCGGGGCGAGGGTGGAGAACAGCGGGAAGGACAGGGCCCACGCGGCGGCGAGCAGCCAGCCGGCGGTCCACCGGGCGGTGGGGGAAGGGATCATGACCCCATTCCAGCCGCGTGGACCCTGCCCGGTCTGCACGTCCAGGCGGAGCTTTCACGGTGGGGTTTTCCCTACCGTGGCCGGATGGGCCCGGGTACGCCGAAGGGCGCGGCCCCGGCGGGGTCGCGCCCTTCGTCAGGCTGCGTTCAACGGGGGCCTCAGGCCTCCGGGGAGCCGCCGAAGCGCTCGCGGTAGGACTCCAGGTCCTCCTCGGAGATCCGTGCGAAGAGGACCGGCGGCACGGTGAACGGGGTCCCGGCCGGAACCGCGTCCAGGGCCTTGGCCTGCTCCGGGGTCACCCACGTCGCGGTGTCGGCGGCCAGCTCGAAGGAGGAGCGCATGACGCGCGCCGAGGCCGGGATGAACGGCTCGGAGACCACCGAGTAGAGGTGGATGAGGTTCATCGCGGTGCGCAGGGTGAGGGCCGCGCCGTCCAGGTCGGTCTTGACCTCCAGCCAGGGGGCCTTCTCGTCCAGGTAGGCGTTGCCCGCCGACCACAGGGCGCGCAGCGCGGCGGCGGCCTTGCGGTACTGGAGGGTCTCCATGTGGCCCTCGTACTCGGCCAGCAGCTCGGCGATCTGCTCGCCGAGCTTGGCCTCCGCCTCGCCCGCGGCGCGGCCGGCCGGTACCTCGTCGCCGAACTTCTTGCGGGAGAAGGTGAGCACCCGGTTGACGAAGTTGCCGAGGGTGCCGCCGAGGTCCTTGTTGACCGTGGCGGCGAAGTGCTCCCAGGTGAACGACGAGTCGTCGGACTCCGGGGCGTTGGCGATCAGGAAGTAGCGCCAGAAGTCGGCCGGGAGGATCTCCAGCGCCTGGTCGGTGAAGACGCCGCGCTTCTGGGAGGTGGAGAACTTGCCGCCGTAGTACGTCAGCCAGTTGAAGGCCTTGACGTAGTCGACCATCTTCCAGGGCTCGCGGGTGCCGAGCTCGGTGGCCGGGAACATCACCGTGTGGAACGGGACGTTGTCCTTGGCCATGAACTGGGTGTAGCGGACGTCCTCGGCCTCGAACCACCAGGACTTGTAGTCGCGGTTGGCCGGGTCGCCGTCGGCCCACTCCTTGGTGGAGGCGATGTACTCGATCGGCGCGTCGAACCAGACGTAGAAGACCTTGCCCTCGGCGGCCAGCTCGGGCCAGGTGTCGGCCGGGACCGGGACGCCCCAGTCGAGGTCGCGGGTGATGGCGCGGTCGTGCAGGCCCTCGGTCAGCCACTTGCGGGCGATGGAGGACGCCAGCTGCGGCCACTCCTCCTCGTGCCGCGCGACCCAGGCCTCCACCTCGTGCTGGAGCTTGGACTGCAGCAGGAAGAGGTGCTTGGTCTCGCGGACTTCGAGCTCGGTGGAGCCGGAGATCGCCGAGCGGGGCTCGATCAGGTCCGTGGGGTCGAGGACGCGGGTGCAGTTCTCGCACTGGTCGCCGCGGGCCTTGTCGTAGCCGCAGTGCGGGCAGGTGCCCTCGACGTAGCGGTCGGGCAGGAAGCGGCCGTCGGCGGGCGAGTACACCTGCCGGATCGCGCGCTCCTCGATGAAGCCGTTCGCCTGGAGCTGCCGCGCGAAGTGCTGGGTGATCTCGGCGTTCTGCGCGGAGGAGCTGCGGCCGAAGTAGTCGAAGGACAGCTCGAAGCCGTCGTAGACCGCCTTCTGGGCGTCGTGGGCCTGCGCGCAGAACGCGGCGACGGAGATCCCGGCTTCCTTGGCGGCGAGTTCGGCGGGGGTGCCGTGCTCGTCGGTGGCGCAGATGTACAGGACGTCGTGGCCGCGCTGGCGGAGGTACCGGGAGTACACATCCGCCGGAAGCATCGACCCGACCATGTTGCCCAGGTGCTTGATCCCGTTGATGTACGGAAGCGCGCTGGTGATCAGGTGTCGAGCCATCCTCGGATGCTCCATTTCAGTTCATTTCTACGGGTCCATGCGGGGGCGGCCCGCCGCGGGCGTGCCGTGGGTGCCGTGCCGCATACGCATGGTGAGGCGGTTCATCGTATCGAACCGCGGGCCCGGACCCCGACCGGTATCCGGAGGGCGGACGCCCGCCCCGCCTCCGGGACCAGCCTGTGCGTCGGCATATGCGTACGTGCCGACGGGCCCTCCGCCTGATCGAGATCGTTCACGAACCGGTCACCGCCCGACGTAATCCCTTCAGCTTCCTCATCCGCGCCCCCCGAGTGCGCCCGTACTGCTCTCATGGACCGGCACCCAGGGGATGAGGTGGGGAACGGTGAACGATGGCGGACCGGAGGAGTCCGGCGGGGCCGTGGGACTGCCCAGCCGGCGGCGGCAGCCCACGCCCATGAGTCAGTGGGATCCGACCGCGCGCCTGTCGTACTGGGCCTTCCACACCAACCGGCGGCCCGCGTACATGCGTTTCGCGTACCTCCAGCTCGGCTCCGACGCCGACGCCGAGGACGCGGTGGACGCCACCTTCGACTCGATCATGCACGAATGGCTGCGCATGCTGCACATGGACCGTCTCGACGCCTACGCCTGGACCATGCTCAAGCAGCGCATCGTGGACTGGCAGCAGCGCCGCGACCCCCGGCTGCGCCGGCCGGATCCGATGGACATCAGCGCCTTCGAGGCGGCGCTGAAGGAGGCCCACGCCGACCAGTACGAGGTGCTGACCGACACCATCCGCTTCTACCAGGCGGTCTCCCGCCTCGCCGAGCGGCAGCGGGACGCCGTGATGCTGCGCTACGGGCTCCAGTGCAGCCCGGGCGAGGCCGCCGCCGTGATGGGCGTCGACGAGGCCACCGTCCGCTCGCAGCTCGGCCAGGCCCACCGGCGCCTCGCACGGCTGCTCGACACCGCCGCCGAGTCATGAGCCCCGCCGAGCGGCCCGGGGCCGCGGACGAGGGCCCCGGCCCGGCCCCCCGTTCCCTGTCCGAGTTCCTGGCCCGGGCGGGGGTGCGCGACCGCTACCCGCACTACGACCTCGGCGCCGCCGAGGCCCGCCTGCTGCGCGCCCCCCGTGCCTCGGGCGCCCCGGTCCCCGCGGCCGGGCGCGGCCGCCGGCGGCCCTTCGGCTGGAGCGACCCGGCCCGGGACCGCCCGCTCGACTCGGAGCGGGCCCGCCGGGACCTGAAGGCCGTCTGCCTTGGCGTGGTCTGCGATCCGCACGCCGGGCGCGACCTCGGCCGCTTCGTCGACGACGGCCACGCCGACCTGCCGGGGGCGGTGGTCTTCGGCTGTCTGCTGCACCTGGCGGGGCTGCGCGAGGGCGCCCGCTTCTGGTGGCAGTTCGCGGCCGGATCCGGGATCGCGCGCACCGCCCCGGCCGCGTACTGCCTCTTCCTGGACCACTCCCGGCGCGGCGAGCACCACGACGCCCGCCACTGGGCCCGCGAGCTGGGCCGCCGGGGCTTCCGTCCCGGTGGCCGCAGGGAGCTGCGCGAGGTACGGCTGTGCACCCAGGCGGCCGTCCTGCGTTACGTGGAACAGTGCGAGGACCCCGATCTGGGCCCGGTGCCGCTGCCCGGGCCGGAGCTGCCCCGGGTGCTGGCCGCCTTCCTGCCGCCGCCCCCGCCCCCCGAGCCCCGGCCGCGCCCCGCCGCGGGCCCGCTGCGCCACCCCGCGCTGACCTCGGCCGCGCGGGGGACGGTGGTC
>NZ_JBEZWL010000224.1:0-8184 GCF_040648015.1 Streptomyces sp. NPDC029216
GGCGACCGCGGCGAACCCCACCCCGTCGGCAACGCTTCGGGCCCCCCAGGCGTCGGCGATCCGCGCCTGCACGGCCAGGTGGGCGATCAGCGCGGCCCCGAGCACCCCCAGCGCGAGCGGGCGGCCCCGGCACGCGGCCAACAGCCGCGCCAGGCCCAGCGCGACCGGGACGGCGAGCAGCGCGTACGCGGGCAGCAGGAAACGCGGAGCCGCGTAGCCGACCATCAGGAGGTACGGCAGGGCCAGGCACAGCGCGACCGCGACGGGCACGGCGGCCGTCGCCGTGCGCCCGCCGCGACGGGCGGCGAGGAGCCCGGCCGCGGTCAGCGGCGGCAGGGCCAACCACCACAGGGCCGTCACGGGCCGGGACAACGGCACGTCGCACGGGCGGCACAGGGTCCGCCCGTCCAGCGAGCGCAGCTGGTCGGTGAACGCCGGGTGCCAGCCCAGACCGCCCTGGATCTCGCTCGCCCGACGCAGCCGGGCCAGGAGGCCGCCGTAGTGGAGCTGGGCCTCGACCACCCACTCCGCGCCGCCCGCGAGGAGCCCGGCGAGCAGGGCCGCCACCAGCACCAGCGCGGCCCGCCGCCGGGGCCGGAGGGCCGCCGCGGCACAGAGCAGGGGCAGGACCAGCCACACCGCGTCACCCGGACGCATGAGCGCGGCGAACGCCACCCCCGCCGCGACGCCGGCCGGCGCGAGGCGGTCCCCGGGGTCCCGGGCGGCCCGCAGGAAGCACCCGACGGCGAACAGCGCCCCGAAGGCCACCCAGAGATTGGGCATGGCCTGGGGGCCGTAGAGCACGGTCACCCACAGCCCCGCGAACAGGGCGCCCGCCAGGGCGAGCACGCGGACGGGAAGCAGCCGCCGCCACGCCCACAGGGAGAGCAGGAGCCCCGCCGCCGACAGCAGGGCCAGATGGACCCGCAGCGCCGTCACGGAGGAGGTGACGGCGGTCACGGGGGCCACCAGGTAGGTGATGCCGCGGGCGCGCGGGGCGCTGAAGAACGCCGCCGGAGCGCCGGGGGACACCTGGCTGACGTACACCGCCTCGTCCCAGCCCAGCCCGGTACCCGGGACGACGAGGAGGAACTGGAGGACGGCGTACCCGGCGGCGACGGACCCCAGCGGGAGCAGGTCCGCCGCCCGGCCGCGGAAGTCCGGCGGCTGCGGCACCGCGACGACGGCCCGCTGGGGCATCGGCGTACCTCCGGGGCGAAGGGGGCTCGGGCGCACCACCTTGCCCGGCCGGGCCCGACCGCGCCATTCGGGCGCCGCCGACGTCAGGGGGAGGACGCGTTCCAGTAGGCCCGGCCCGGCCGGGGCCGGGCCGGCGCGAACAGCTGGGAGACGGTCACGGGCGTGAGGCCCCGCTTCCGCAGCCCGTCGACGATGGCCGGCACGGCGGGAACGGTGCCCGGGTACACGTCGTGGAGCAGGATGATCCCGTCGCGCCGGGCGCCCTGGAGGATCCGGCTCGCGATGACCCCGGGGTCGTGGTCGCGGTAGTCCGTGGCCGTCACGCTCCACAGGATCTGCGCGAGCCCCAGGGAGCGGCAGACCTCGGCCACCCGCGGGTCGGTCAGCCCCCGGGGCGGGCGCATCAGGGTGGGCGTCCGGCCCGTGAGCGCCTTCACCCGGTCCTGGAGGAGGACGAGCTGACGGCGGATCTCCTCCGGCGGGGCCTGGGGCAGGACCGCGTGCGTCCAGGTGTGGTTGCCCAGTTCGTGCCCCTCGGCGGCCTCCCTCCGTACGAGTTCGGGACGGACCAGGGTGTTCTTGCCCAGGAGGAAGAACGTCGCGTGCACCCCCTTCGCCCTGAGCACGTCCAGCAGGCGCGCCGTCTCGGGTCCCGGGCCCGCGTCGAAGGTCAGGGCGACACAGGCGGTCCGGCGGCAGTCGACGGGCGCCTGCCGCGCCGGAACCGGGGGCGCCGTCGCGCTCCGGTCCGGTGGTGCGGTGCCGGGGGAGACGGGGGCGGACGCGGCACGGGGCACCGGAGCGGGCTGCGCGGAGCCGCAGGCCCCCAGGACGAGGGCGGCGGCCAGGGCGGTCAACGACCGTGCCCAACGGGAGGCGTTCACGGGACCCGCCTCTGCCGGAGGCGGCGGGCGCGGGTGGGCACGGGTGTCTCCCGGTGTGGGACGGGGCGGACGGGACTGTGACGACAGACCCTAGGAGACCGGCACGCCCACGCGCAGGAAGTACAGCCCCACCAGCAGGCCGTCCTCGTCGAACGTGACGCGGAACTCCCCGGGCCGCTCGGCCATCGTGAGCGGCACACTGACCACCGTGCCCGCCCCGAGGGCGACCTGGCGGGGCGCGCCGTGGGAGACGTAACGGCCGAACTCGGCCTGGTAGGTCTGCCAGGACTTCTCCAGGACCTGCGGGGACGCCTGCCGGCGGAGCGCCGCCTCGAAGCGGGCGGAGACGGCGGTGAAGTCGCCCTTCACCACCTCGTCGAGGGTGTCGAGGGCCAGCTGCTCGTACGACGGCCGGCTCGGCACCGTCACGGCGGCGGGCGCCGCCGCTCCCGCCGCTGCCACCGTTGCGCCGTTCACGGCGAACAGGGCCCCCACGGCGGCCGTGACGACGGCCGCGCTGCGGAGCCGCGCGCCCTTGCGAGGAGTCGGGGCCATGACCTTCTCCTTCCTGCGCACCAGGGCCGGGCGGACGGTCACGCCCTCAGGCTAGGACGCCCGCACACCGCCCGCACGTCGGCTCGCGAGGGCCCGCACCGAGGACCCGGTCAGAGCGCCCGGGTGTAGCGGACCTCGGTGAGCGTGACCCCGTCGTAGACGTCCTCCTGGGCCGCACCGTCGACGTGGTAGCCGGCCCGCTCGTAGAAGCGCCGGGCCCGGCCGTTGTCGCGCAGGACCCACAGCGCCGACGCCTCGAAGCCCCGGCCCCCCATCCGGGCGTGGGCCTCGTCCAGGAGCCCGCGGCCGATGCCCCGGCCGGTCAGGTCCGGGGCGACGTACAGGGCGTACACCTCCCCGGCCCGCCCCGGCCCGTCCGTCCCGCCCCGGACCGGCCCGAAGCAGATCCACCCCACGGGGCCGCGCTCGCCGAGCGCCACCAGGTCCTGTGACTCCCGGCCGGGCCGGGAGAACCACTCCCGCCGCCGGGCGGCGTCGGCGTCCACCGTCATCGCGTCCAGGTACGTCCGGGGGACGATGCCGGCGTACGCCGCCTGCCATCCCCGGACCCGGATCGCCGAGACGGCCTCGATGTCGGCCTCGGCCATCTCCCGCACATGTACTGTCATCGCGCCACGGTAAGGCCGCGGGCGCCGCCCGAAGAACCGCTTTTCCCCCGCCGCCGGACCGTCACACCCCCGTCCCCGCCCGGGCCTTCACCCGCGGCCTCACCCCGGCGCGGGCTCCGTGTCGCGCAGTCCCAGCACGTACGCCGCGGTGAGGGCGACGGCGCGGTCCCCGTCGTGCGACAGGTCGGTGAGGGCGCGCGACGCGGCGGTCCCGGGGATGCCGGCGAGCGCCTGGGCCAGCCGCAGCCGGGCGGACGCTCCGGCGGAGCCCCGGGCGAGCCGGTCGAGGAGCCCGGCGGCGATGCGGTCCGCCATCGGGGGATCACCGGCCAGTACGCTCAGCGCGTCGGCCGCGTCGACGTCGTTGGCCCCCTCGACGACCATGTCGGTGAGCGCCGGGACCGCGTCCGCCACCCCGCGCGCCCCGAGCGCCAGGGCCGCCCCCCGGCGGACCGCGACGTCCTCGTCCGCGAGCGCGTCCCGCAGCAGGGCGGTCGCCCCGCCGTGCGGGATCTCCGCGAGGGCCCCCACGGCGCGCCGTCTCACCTCGGGCTCCGGCACCCGCAGGCCCTCCGCCAGCGGAGCCAGTGCGGAGTCGCCGGACCGGGCCAGCGCCAGGAACAGGGCTCCGGCGACGTTCGGCTCCGTCTCCCTCAACGCGGCCTCGGCCAGGGCCTCCACCGGCACCAGACCCTCTGCGACCGCGGACAGGGCCGCACGCTGACGCTCCCCGGCGCTCTCCGACCCCAGGGCGCGCAGCAGCGCGGTGACGCGCAGGACGTCCTCCCAGCCGGCGGGCTCCGCGGCATCGATCCGCTCCAGTCGCGTGAGCAGCTCCGTCTCGGCCGCGATGCGCTCCCGCGTCCGGCGGACCAGGTCCTCGATGAGCCCGGCCGGAGCGAAGCCGGGGTCGTCCAGCGCCCGCCCGACCTCGCGCAGGGGCAGCCCGAGCGAGCGCAGGCTCTCGATGTGGAAGATGCGGCGGACGTCCTCGTCCGCGTACTCCCGGTAGCCCGCCCCGGTACGCCCCGTCGGCCGCAGCAGGCCGAGCGACTCGTAGTGCCGGAGCATCCGGGCACTCACCCCGGACCGCCGGGCCACATCGCCGATCAGCACCCTCTCACTCCCCACCGGCCGTTCCCACGGCCACGCTCCGCTTCGCCTCCTCGACGGCGTACCCGAACCCGGCGTCCGGGTCTTGCAGCAGCCGTTCCGTGGCCCTTGCGTGCTCCCGCACGCCGGGCGCCGGATCCGCCATCGCGGCACGCAGGGCCGGCACCGTCTCATCGCCCAGCGCGACCAGCGCCCGGCTGAGGCTCAGCCGCGTCTCACGCCCGCCGCGTCCGAGCTGCGTCGCCAGTACGGCGGCCAGCGCGCCCTCCCCGCCCTCGGGCACCAGGACCACCGCCGTGCGCCAGGCGCTGCGCGCCACCGCGTCGTCGGCGTCGGTCAGCAGCTCCCGGGTGATCGCCGGCCACGCCCGCCGGTCCCCGACCTTGGACAGCGTGTGCAGGGCCTGACTCCGTGCCTGCGCACGCTCCGAGCCCAGCTCGTCGACCAGCCTCGGGACGGTCACCGCGGCGGGGAGGCGGGTCAGCGCCCAGGTCAGCATGTCCCGTACGAAGAACTCGGGCTCGACGGCGCACCGTTCGATCAGCGTGCCGACGCAGCGGGGGTCCGCGGCCGTCCCCACCGCCAGCGCCGCCCGCAGCCGCACCGACGCATCGCCGTGCCCCAGCGCCTCCAGGGCCCGCACCGTGTCCGCATCCTCTTCCCGCGTGATCACCACGACCACCTCCTCGGCCGCAGTGAAGGCCTTGCCACCGTGTCAAGGTCAAGCCGGTGCGGCCCCTCGTTCAGCAGCCGCCGCAGTTGTAGTAGAGGACGTCCCAGGGCCGCCTTGGGGGCCCTGGGGGCCTTGGGGGCCACCCGTGCCTGCCGGCCCGCCCGGTGACGGGCCGTCCGGTGTCAGTAGCCCCAGGGGCTGAGTTCGACGATCGCCGCGAACAGGTGCCCCCACACGTCTCCCGCCGGGGATTCCGCGTCCACCGAGAGCGGTTCCAGGGCGGCGGCCTCGCGCAGGAAGTCCCCCTTGCCGTCCTCGCCCGGGTACGGGTCCCAGCAGGCGCCCATGAACCGGTACACGGCCTCCAGCAGCCGCACGAAGGTCTCGGTGTCCCGGGCGAAGGGGAACGGCCCCTTGCCGTCCCGGACCATCGACACCGCGCCCGTCCCGGGGTGGACGAGCACCCGGCCGGTGTCGGCGTACGCCAGCTCGAAGGTGCCCAGGTGCAGCAGGCCGTTCTCGTCGGGCTCCAGCCCGTACGCCTTCCCCTCGGCCCAGGCCAGGGTGAACGTGGCGACCCCGGCGGCGAACCACCTGGGCAGCCCCGCCGTCACGGCCAGCTCCCGGGTGGGCGCGTGCGTCAGCGCGGCGGGCAGCTGGTCCCGCGTCAGCACCACCATCCCGTCGGCGTCGAAGGCCTCCTCCAGGCGGGCGGCGTCGAGCGGCGTCCCGGCGGCCGTCGGCCCCGCGAACCAGGGGCCGTCCCCGCCCCGGGAGACGGCTTCGAGGTGCTCCGCCGGCCCGTCGGCGGCCGCGCCGCCCCGTTCCAGGACCACGAGGCCGCGCGGATCGACGAACAGCACGCGGCCGCCGCCGAGGGGTACGGGCTCCTCCCAGGCCTCGGGCAGGTGGAGGCCGTGGTCCGCGTCGTCCGGGTCGAACGGGACGGGCCCCTCCACGGGGGCGTCGTACCGCCGTTCGGTGAACTCGCCGTCGGCGGGGGCGGGAACCCGGTCGCCGGTGGCGGGGTCGAACCAGAGTTCCCGGACCCACTGCGCCGACAGCTTCAGCAGCAGGCGCCCGTCCGCCGCCTCGTGGACCTCCACGCAGGCGTCCCCGCTCAGGTTCGGCTTCGCCCGGTAGCGGCCGACCGGCCGCCACCAGGCCCAGACCGTCCGCCACGGCATACCCGGCTCGGCCTCGGCGACCCGGTCGGCGTAGGCGTCGTGGCCCAGTACCTTCGCGCCGAAGTGCAGCCACGAGGCGAACTCCGCGCGCGGCACCTCGGCTCCGGCGAGGACCGCGACGGCCTGGGCGTAGGCCTCGCGGCCCGCCCCGCCGCCCGTGGCGGGCAGGTCCTCCAGGGCCCCGGGCGGGGAGTCCAGCAGGGCGGAGGGGGAGGCGAACAGCCTGTCAAGATCATCGCGAGTCATGCGGACATGCTGCCAGCAGCCTCTGACAACGCCGCCCGGGGGGCGGACCCTCCGTCAGCCGTTGAGGTTGCGCATGTGCTCCGGCGCGTAGCGGTCTCCGGAGGCGACGCCGAGGGGGGCCACGGCCTCGATCGCGGCGATGTCCTGGTCGGTGACCGTCACACCGGCGGCGGCGACGTTCTCCTCCAGGTAGCGGCGCCGCTTCGTCCCCGGGATCGGTACCGCGCCCCGCCGCAGCACCCAGGCGAGGGCCAGCTGGGAGGGGGTGACGTCCTTGGCCTCCGCGAGGCGCCGGACGGCGTCGACGACGGCGAGGTTGCGGGAGAAGTTCTCGCCCTGGAAGCGGGGGTCGGTGCGGCGGAAGTCGTCCTCGGCGAAGTCGTCGGGGCTGGTGATGGCGCCGGAGAGGAAGCCGCGGCCCAGCGGGGAGTAGGCGACCAGGCCGATGCCGAGTTCGTCGAGGGCGTCCTGGACGCCGTTGTCCTCCAGGCCCCGCTCGAAGAGCGAGTACTCGGTCTGCACGGCCGTCAGGGGGTGGACGGCGTGGGCCCGCCGGATGGTCGCCGCGGCGGCCTCGCTGAGGCCCAGGTAGCGGACCTTGCCCGCGGTGACCAGCTCCGCCATGGCCCCGATGCTCTCCTCGACCGGCACGTCCGGGTCGATGCGGTGCAGGTAGTACAGGTCGATGTGGTCGGTGCCCAGGTGGCGCAGCGAGCGGTCGGCGGCGCGGTGGATGTACTCGCGGCGGCCGTTGTGGCCGCGGACGGTGCCGTCGTCGTCGAACTCGATGCCGGTCTTGGTGGCGATGACCACCTGGTCGCGGCGGCCCGCGACGGCCTTGCCGACCAGCTGCTCGTTGACGAAGGGACCGTAGCCCTCGGCGGTGTCGAGCAGGGTGACGCCCAGCTCCAGGGCCCGGTCGATGGTGGCGAGCGATTCGGCCTCGTCGGTGGCGCCGTAGAAGGCGCTCATGCCCATGCAGCCGAGGCCCTCGGCGCCGACGTGCAGACCCTGGGTACCGAGTGCGCGCAGTTCCATGGTGTGTCTCCTGGGGGGAAAGAGGAGTAACTAACTGGTTATCTACACGGTGCACGAGCCTCGGCCGTCTTGTCAATAACTGGATAGTTACTTGCTAGCCTGGGAGTCATGGCACGTGATTCCAGCGCAACGAAGGCCCGCATCCTGGCGGCGGCCTTCGACGAGTTCGCCGCGTACGGTATCGCCGGCGCCCGGGTCGACCGCATCGCCGACACGGCCGGGGCGAACAAGCGGATGATCTACGTCTACTACGGCAACAAGGAGCAGCTGTTCGACCAGGTGATCCTGCGGGCCGTGGAGCAGGGCGCGGAATCCGTCCCCTTCGACGCGGGGAACCTGCCCCGCTACGCGGGCGCCATCTTCGACCACCTGACGGCCGACCCGAGGCTCGTGCGCCTGATGATGTGGAAGCGGCTGGAGCGCCCCGAGGCCACCGTCCTGGAGGCGGAGGCGTACGCCCGCAAGACCTCCGCGCTGGCCGAGGCCCAGGCGGAGGGGCGGGTCGCCCCCGCGCACGCCCCGGCCGACCTGCTCACCCTGGTCCTCGGTCTGGCCCAGTCCTGGTACACCGCCGCCGTGGGCGACGCGGGCACCGAGGAGCACCGCGCCGCCCACCGCGCGGCGGTGGTCGACGCCGTGACCCGGCTGGCGGAAGTCCG
>NZ_JBEZWL010000225.1:0-8099 GCF_040648015.1 Streptomyces sp. NPDC029216
AATCCACACCAGGCCAGAAGGCCCTCACCCATTTCAAGATCTCTCAGCCGAGACCTGCATCACCCGTCCACAACCTCCCTGGACAGAACACCTAGGACGCGGCCGTAATCCCGAGCCGGTCGCGGACCAGGTGCTCGAACTCCGACCGGTGGTCCATTAGCCACGAGAGGTAGAACAAACCCTGGTTGATGACACCGGCGTCAACGCCACGCTTGTACTCGACATTACCGACCGCAGGAGCTCGCGCACCGGCTCTGAACTGCGACTTCTCATAGACTACATGTCCGACGGGGAGTTGGGGGCATTGCTAAAACTCGTCCGAGCGGTCTCGGTGTTGACGGTCGTCCTGCAGGTCTCCTGCAGTGTCCTTCGAGGATCTGCCGGTGACGCTGTTCTGCCACCAGATGCTCAGGCAAATAGAGTTGCGGGCGGCGGCCCAGTTGGCCGAGGCGCTTGGGACCCGTTGCCGCGTTGCGGGCCGTTAGCCTGTCGGTATGTCAGAGCGTGTCATGCCCGGTCGCACGGACGGCCTGATCACCCTGGTTGCCGCGGACGCTCTGTGGGTCGATTTGACGGCCGACAGTGCTGTGCCGACGGCTTCTGGGGCATTCACCTGCTCTCCTGCCCGTGCCCAGGTGAGGTACGTCCTGCTCGGCGGCCACGTGGTGGCGATGGTGAGGGCGAGCAACGGTCAGTGGAGTGTTCCGGAGGTTGAGGTGCGCCGGGCGGCCGCGGAACTGAACGTGGTTGGGATGGATCGGCAGGACCTGGTCCGCATCGGTCCGTTTCGTGGGGCGCCGAGGCAGAAGTGCAACGAGGAAACGCCGCTGCGTTGGCGCCAGCGCATCACGGGGGAACTGCAGGAGCTGGGCGGCCCCGAGCGGGCAGCACGACGTGAAGTCGGCCGGCCGTACCATCTGGCGGGGATTGACTGGCGACAGATACTCGTGGAGCAGACCCGCGACGGGGCACAGCGCACGTGGTGGCTGCCGCGCGCTGTGGTCAGGCTGCTGGACGCGGCCGAGCACGCCGAAACGCAGTGGGTGCAAGCCGCGCGGACCCGACAGGCAAGCGCAGCCGTCACCGAGCCGCCTTCCCACACCCGGCAGGCCCGAGACGCCGGCGGTCGGCCGAAGACGGGCCCCGAGGGCCCCACCGCCTCACTGCGCCCGTACAACAAAGAGCTGGAAGGCCAGCTGTACTCGGTGCTCAGCAGGAAGCCCGGTACCTCCCGCAGGGTGGCTGGGTGGGCGTGCGCCGTCTGCCGCACTGCGCCCGCCACCGTACTCGACCACTGCCACGAACACGGCTACGTCCGCGCCCCCGTCTGCCAGTCCTGCAACACACGGGAACGCCCCGACCACCTGTACAGCAACGACATCCGCGTGGCGAACCGCTACACACGCCTCTTCCACACCGACACCGACGACTGGCTCCGCCACTGGCATCGCTGCCCCGGCTGTCGCGCACGCACCACCCTGCCCCTGCCGCACCTCGCCGCATGGACCGCCCACATATTCTGCGAATCGCTGCGCCCAACCCACCGCGCCCCGCGCGGGCGCAAGCCCTGCGGTGTTCTGCGCGTGTCCTGGACGGGCAGTCAGAACGCGCCCCGTTCCTGCCTGCTCACTGTCGCCGTCGACTTCTGCCCCTCCGGCGAGCACCGTGTCCTGGCGCGAGTCCCCTACCGCGAAGCCGCCGAGCGGTTTCGTGTCTGGTTGGCCGAGACGGCCCCTGCCGTGGCCGCCGCGGCCGGTCCTGACCGCCTGGACGGCCTCCCTGCCCAGTTCCGGCCAGTCATCGCGGACACCAGCGGCGAGGACCTAGAACTGTTTTGAGCGGGCACCGGGAGACCTGACACCCCGCCGTCACCTCGCAGCTGCTGGCTCCCGACACGGTCACCCCGCACGCCCCAGAGAAATGTGCAGCAGAGTCCTGCGGCGCAGTGCGCGTCACAAGATCGGCGCGCTGCTTGTCACCAAGGCTGCCGGGAAACCAGCGGGCCAATCGACACCGCCGTGGCATCCGAGGAGGGCGACCTACGGTCTTCGACAAGGAGATGTACAGACGCCGGAACGAGGTCGAGCGCACGATCAACCGGCTCAAGCACTCCAGGGCTGTCGCGACGCGGTATGACAAGCGCGCCTACGTCTTCCACGGCACCGTCACCGTCGCGTCGATACGCCTATGGCTCAGGCCCTGAACCGCCGCACGGGGTACCTACAGCAGATCCAGGATGGAGGCGCTCCACCCAAGGGCCTCAGGCGTGTGCCAGCGAGGCCGCTCTCGTGTCCCGGCCATGGCCCGGCCCGCCGCTAACGCTTGCCGGTGTGCCGGCTGATGTTCCTGGACCCGTTCCCACAGCACCATCGCCTGCGGGTGACGGCCAGTGCAGACGAGGAACTCCAGGGTGACCGCAGCTGCCTCCAACCGATCGCGCACGTTCATCTCAGGCCCATGCCGCATCGACGGGCGACAACTCTCGTCCGCGCCGTAGGCTCACCCCATGCCCGCCGACGACAGCCCGCAGAGCACCGTCAAGCACTGGCGGGACTGCACGGACGCTTACGACTTCCTGGAGCAGATCCGCCTGAGGAGTAATCGTCAGACCTGTGGATCGGTTGATCTCAGTAGGGTCGGGGACTGCGCAGTGGCTAACGCTCCCGGACGAAACTGGATGGTCTTGGTCCCGCCTGGCGCCCACCCATACTGAAAGACTATTCTAGATTTTCTCTCTGAGGGATCCAGGAGGCATGGTCTTGGTGACACCGTTACTTCCCGGCGATCCACGGCAGTTGGGAACTTTCTATCTCGATGGCCGCCTCGGTGCGGGTGGCCAGGGCGTGGTGTATGAGGGCTACGACGCGGACGGCGAACGGGTGGCAGTCAAGGCGCTGCACCGCGTGGACGACGGCGACCGCGAGCGGCTCCGCAAGGAGGTGCAGGCCTGGCGCCGGGTGGCGCCGTTCTGTACCGCCAGGATGCTCCACGCCGATCTGGAAGGGACCGTCCCGTTCGTCGTGAGCGAGTACGTGGCCGGGCCGGACCTACGGCATGCGGTCTCCGACGACGAGCCCTACGGCCCGGAGGAGCTGCGCCGCCTGGCCATCGGCGTCGCCACCGCGCTGGTCGCCATCCACCGGGCCGGAGTGGTGCACCGGGACCTCAAGCCCGAGAACATCCTCCTCGGCCCCGACGGGCCCCGGGTGATCGACTTCGGTATCGCCCGGATCACCGAAGCGAGCGCCACCGAGGGCCTGCCCATGGGCACCCTGCGCTACATGCCGCCCGAGCGCTACCGCGGCGAGCACGGTGACGGCAAGGTCGACGTGTGGGGCTGGGCGCCGTCGTCCTCTTCGCCGCGACCGGCCGCCCCGCCTTCGACGGCGAGAACGCTGCGGTGCTGGCGTACCAGGTGGCCACGGACGAACCCGACACCTCGGCACTGGAGGAGCCGCTCCGGACCCTGGTGTCGGCCGCGCTGTCCAAGGACCCCGCGGACCGGCCTACTTCGGAGCAGCTGCTGCTGTCCCTCGTCGGCCGGGCGGACCTCGCCGCCGTCGTGGAGGGGGTCGCTCCGGGCAAGCCCCTGGAACCGGCCGAGCCCTCCCGCTCGGAACTGGCGGAGGCGGTGTTCGCGGGCCTGGGCTCCAGGGCGCAGGAGGCGGTCTCCCCCGTGCTGCTGCGCCTGGTCGCGCCGGGCGAGCGGGCCGAGGACACCCTCCGCTCGGCGCGCCGGGCCGAGTTCTCCGACGGCCAGACCCCCGAGGAGGTACTGGAGCAGGTCCTGCACGCCTTCACCGAAGCGGGGCTGCTGGTCTGGGAGGACGGGGCCGCCGCGCTGTCGAGCGCCGCCCTGATCCGGGCCTGGCCCCGGCTGCGCGACTGGGTGGAGGCCGAACGCCCCGGGCTGGCCGTGCACCAGCGGCTGTCCGCGGCGTCCCGGGTCTGGGACGACCACGGGCGCAAGAACGGCGACGTGCTGCAGGGTACGGCTCTGGAGCACGCCAGGGACTGGGCGGCGACCGCTCGCCGCCAGCTCACCCTCAACCGCACCGAACGCGAGTTCCTGGACGCCGGATCCGCTCTGGCCCGGCAGCGCGGCCGTCGGCGCGTGCTGCTCAGCGCGGTGCTGGCCGCCCTGCTGGTCATCACGGTCGGCGCCGGCGCCGTCGCGTTCGACCAGCGGAAGGCCGTCATCGCCGAGCGCCAGACGGTCACCGGCCAGCGTGACCGCGCAGTCTCCGCCCAGGTGGCCGGCGCGGCCCAGGCCGTCCGCCGCACCGATCCGCAGCTCGCCCGGCGGCTCGCGGTGGCCTCGGCGCGCCTGGCCGGCACGAGCGAGTCGTGGTCAGCGCTGCTGGCGCTGCGCAATCAGTGGGAGGACGACTCGGTGAAGCTACCCGGGTTCGTGGCGACGAAGTTCGACCTCGACGCCACCGGGCAGACCCTGATGGCCGCCGAGGACACCCGCGTGGAGTTCTGGAACGTAGACAGCCGCGTGCGGACCGGCTTCTACACCGCTCCGGCCAGGATCCAGCGCGTCGACCTGTCCGACGACGGCAGGACGGCCGCCGTGAGCACCGAGGACGGATACACGCGCGTGCTCGACGTCGCTGGCGCCCGGCTGCGTGACACGCACACCTTCGCCACCGCCAAGCAGGCCGGCGGATACTGGCCCGCAATGAGGCTCAGCCCTCTGGGAACGTATCTGATGGTCGAAACGCTCGATGCCGATCTGAAGTCGACCCTGACGGTGTGGGACACCCGCACCGCCGAGCAGAGACTCACGGTGAGCTCCTACGGACCCGTCTTCCTCCTGATGGATTCCTCGTTCTCCCCCGACGAGGCAGTGCTCTCCCTCCCCGGCGGCAAGGATCACCGGTTCACCTGGATCGATACGCGCACCAAGAAGGAACTGCCCGTCCCCATACCCGACGAAATCATCAAGGCCGAGGACATCCAGGGTCCCGTGGTGTTCAGCCCGGACGGGAAGAAGGCGGCCGTGCGCGTCAAGGGCGGCACCATCAGCGTGTTCGACCGCGTCAGGGGTTGGGCCGGCATCGACCTCAAGGGCGCCGAGGACGCCACGGACTACCCCATCTACTTCAGCCACGACGGAAAGTACGTCGTGCAGAACGCCGTCGTCTGGGAGGTCTCGCTCGTGGCCGACGGTCCTGTGATGCGCTACCAGACCACCCAGAGCGAGTGCTACCCGCTGACGGCCCTGCGTTTCACGGCCGACGGCTCCAAGCTGCGGTGTGTCGGAACCGACGGTGTCCTGCGCACGCTCGACGTCAGCGCCTTCACTCGTCCCCCCGCGGAGACGGACGGGTATTTCCAGGAGGGAGCGGTGAGCGCCGACCGGAAGACCCTCGCGCTCCCCCATGGCGACTCCATCGACATCTGGTCCCCCGTCTCGCGGACCAAGCGCGCCACCGTGGCCTCGGACGACGGTAGCTCGGGACACGGCATGGAGAAGATCGAACTCAGCCATGACGGGCGCCTGGCCGCCGTCCTCAGATACACCACGATCGAAATCTGGGATACGACCAGGGCCAAGAATCCGATCCTCGGCAGACTGTCGGTCCTGGAACCGGACCGGCGCGACGGAGCGACGACGGCGTTCGCGTTCTCGCCGGACGGAAAGTCCCTCGCCGTCCAGGTCGTGACGAAGGACGAGGTCAACACGCTCACGTTCTGGGATCTGACGACCATGCGACGGATCCGCGAGGTGAGCGCCAACCTCGGCTATCCGGGCAACGGAGGGGCCGTCATATTCCAGCCCGACGGCGCGTCCGTCATCGCCGCCCCGATGTTCGGCAGGGTCGCCTTCCCCTCCGGCGAGGTCATCACCAAGGGCAGCCCGAGCCTGGAAGTGGACTCCCTCAGCGACGACGGCGCCACGCTCTACACCCACGCCCGGGGCTACCGCCCCTACATCCGGCTCTGGGACGCCCGGACGCTCCAGCCAGTGGGGCAGGACCTGAGCACGGGTCCGGTGTCCCCTCCCCTTTCCGCGCCGGAGCGGGTGACCGCCGCCTCGCCGGACGGCCGCCTGTTCGCCACCGTGCACGAATCCCAGCCCGGCTACCAGATCAAGGTGTGGGACAGCCGCACCCGGACCCAGCTCGGGGTTCCCCTGACCGGGCCCCCGAAGGAGATCGTCGTGCTCGCGTTCACGCCCGACGGTTCGGCCGTGACAGCCGTGGACAAGAACGCCAGGCTCTTCACCTACGCCGTCGCGCCCCCGCAGTTGATCAAGGACCTCTGCGCCCGGTCGGGCGCCCTCACCGAGCAGGAGTGGAGGACCCACATCCCCGACGTGCCCTACCGCAAGACCTGCTGATCGCCTGCCGATCACAGGCCCCGGCGGCGGCCGTCCGTGGTCGGCAGGTCTCCGGGCTCGACGTTCAGGCCCGCCCAGAGGAGCTTGGCCCAGATATCGTCGGCGATCAGCCGTGGGTCCGGGCCCCTCGGGGCGCGAACGCTTCGCGGCGTTCTCAGGGCATGAGCGGGTCGAACCGGTGAGGGATCACTTCCCATTCGTGCAGGTCACGGAAGAATGCGCGGGGCACTTTGAGATAGCCGGAGTAACTTCCGTTGTGGTGGCGTGATCGCGACGAGTTCGATCTCAAAGCCGTCGTCGTTCTCCAGGTAGGCGGCGTAGTGCTGCTGGCCGCCGACGTGCGGATGCCGGTCGGGGAACGGCCTGGGCGGACTCGACGAGCTTGAACACCATCGCCAGGGCCGCCGCCCGGCTGCCGGCGCCCTTGGTGACCTTCGTCCGCAGGCGGACGGTGGCGAAGGTCGACTCGATCGGGTTGGTGGTCCGCAGGTGGATCCAGTGCTCGGCGGGGAAGTCGTAGAACGCCAGCAGTACGTCCTGGTCATCGACGATCTTCTTGACGGCCTTGGGGAACTTCACGCCGTACTGCCCGGCGAAGACTTTGACGGCCTTCGCGGCGTGCTCGCGGTCCTCGGCGTTGCAGATGTCCTGGATCGCTTTCTTCGCCGCGGGCTGGGCCGGCTTCGGGAGGCTGTCGAGAACGTTCGCGGTTTTGTGGACCCAGCACCTCTGATGGTGGGTTTCGGGGAACACCTCGCTGATCGCGTTCCAGAATCCGAGGGCGCCGTCGCCGACGGCGAGGACGGGGGCGCGCATGCCGCGCCGCTGGCAGCCCGCAGCAGGTTCGCCCAGGACTCGGAGGATTCGCGGTAGCCGTCGGCCATGGCGATCAGTTCCTTGGTGCCGTCCGCACGAACGCCCATCAGCACCAGGACGCAGGCTTTGGCCTGGTCGAGGCGTATGCGCAGGTGGATGCCGTCGGCCCAGACGTAGACGTAGTCGGTGGCGGACAGGTCGCGTTCGCCGAACGCGGTGTGGTCGGCCTGCCACTGCGTGGTGAGGCGGGTGACCGTGGCCGGGGAGAGGCCGGCTGTCGAGCCGAGGAACTGCTCCAGCGCGGGCACGAAGTCGCCGGAGGACAGGCCGTGCAGGCAGAGCAGCGGCAGTACCTCGCTGATCTTCGGCGATTTCCGGCACCACGGCGCCAGGATCGCCGAGGAGAACCGCTTGCGCTCACCCGTGGCTTCGTCGACGCGCTTGTTGTTCACGCGCGGGGCCTGGACCTCGACCGTCCCGGCCACGGTGGTCACCTTGCGTGGCTGGTGGTGTCCGTTGCGGACCACCAGCCGACGCCCCTGTCTTGCGTTCGTCAGCTAACTCGGCTATGTAGGCGTTGACTTCGGCCTCCAGCGCGGCGGCCGGCATCCGCCTCGCTCCCTCCCGCACGATCTCGTCGATCAGGGATCCGTTCGGCGTGGTGCCGTCTTCGTTGACTACGCTGAGCACGGGCGTGCCTTCCCGACGGACGCAGCAACGTCGGCCTACTCGATGACCATCAATCGATCACTCGGGAAGGTACGCCTTTCGCGTCCCACCCCGAGGCCGATCCACAGGTCTTGAGCATTGCTCTGTCGGGCGACACCAGAGCGTCAGCACTCGGCGCTCCGCGTCCGTCCTGAGCACCTGCTTCGCCGGCCATCGACGCTTCTGGACACGGGTGGACGGGTTCTGGACAGAGTGACGCACCGTC
>NZ_JBEZWL010000226.1:0-8030 GCF_040648015.1 Streptomyces sp. NPDC029216
CGCGGGCCCCGGCCCGCCGGAGCCCGTCCGGCCCCCGAGCCCGAAGCCGGCCCCCGGCCGGCCCCCGCGCCCCTGCCGCCGCGGCCCGAGCGGGCCCTGCCCACCCGCTCCGAAGCCGCCGACGCCCGCCCGGCCCTGCCCGAGCGCGTCCCGCAGACCCACCTCACCCGGCAACTGCGCGGCCCCCGCGCCCCGGAGCCGGAAGGCGCCCGGGACGCGGCGACACCCGAAGAGGTGGCCGACGCCTGGGCGGACTACGAAGAGGGGACCAAGACAGTGGAAGCAGAGCTCGGAGCGGATCAGCCATGACGACGACAGCCAGCGAGATGATCTACGGCATCCTGGACAACAACCTGAGCAGGATCGCCGGCATCCAGGGAGCCGTGCTCCTGTCCAACGACGGGATCAAGCTCAGCGCCTACCTGCTGGAGCGGGACCAGGCGGAGCGCATCGCGGCCGCTTCCTCGGGCATCGCCGCCACCATGAAGGCGATCTCCCGCGAGATCGACGGCGGCCGGGTCATCCGGCAGCTGGTGGAGATGGACGACCGCTACCTGTGCGTCGTCGGTTGCGGGGAGGGCAGCACGCTCATCGTGGTGACCTCCCGCAAGGCGCGGCTCGGAGAGCTCGGCGGCGAGGCCGTACGGACCGCCCAAGCGCTCGGCGAGTGGCTGGGAACCCCTGAGCGCACGTCCGCGCCGACGCCGTAATGACCGACGAGCCGCAGCGCCGAAGCCCGCGCCGGACCCGGCTGTACGCGCTGACCGACGGCCGCACGGCCGCCGCTCCGCAGACCGTCCTCACCATGGACACCACCATCGTGGCGGCGGTCGCCGCGGACGACGGCGACGCCGGACTGGCCACCGAATGGCGGGCCGTCCTGGCCATGTGCGGGGCGCCGGGCGGCATGGCGGTCGCCGAGATCGCCGCCCGCATGCAGATGCGCCTCACCCCGATGACGCTGCTGCTGGGCGAACTCGCGGACCGCGGCCTGATCGACCACCGGCCGCCCCTGGAGGGCGCCGAGACCACCAATGTCCACCTGCTCATGAAAATCAGGGACAACCTTGCCCGGATATGACACTCCCGACGCCTCCGCCGCCCAGGGAGCGTCCCCCGTCAAGATCCTCATCGCCGGTGGCTTCGGAGTCGGCAAGACCACCCTGGTGGAGGCGGTCTCCGAGATCGAGCCCCTGCGGACGGAGGAGCGCCTGACGAGCGCGGGGATCGGCGTCGACGACCTCGACGGCATCGAGTCCAAGACGCTGACCACCGTCGCGATGGACTTCGGCCGGATCACCCTCACCGACGCCGGAGTCGTCCTCTACCTCTTCGGCACGCCCGGCCAGGAACGGTTCTGGTTCATGTGGGACGACCTGCTGAACGGGGCCCTGGGGGCGCTGGTGCTCGTCGACACGCGGCGCCTGGACCGCGGTTTCCCGGCGATCGACTTCTTCGAGAGCCGGGGCCTGCCGTTCGTGGTCGGCGCGAACTGCTTCCACGGCGAACAGCCCTACACCGCCGAGGAGATCGCCGCCGCCCTGCACCTGCGCGACCCCGCCACCCTGGTGCTGCTGCTCGACGCCCGCTCCCGTACGGACGTACGCGACTCCCTGCTGGCGCTGCTCGACGTGGTCATCACCCGGGCGGGGCTAGGGGGCCGTGCACCTCGGGTCCCGGCCGGCTAAGGCGCCGCCTCCCTCCAGGAGGACCCGCAGGGCGTACTCGGCGGCCCGGTGCCGCAGGAGCACCTGCGCGCGGGTGCCGGCGGCGAGGGTGCGGGCCGCGGCCGCCCCCTCCCGCGTCGCGTCGTCCTGCGCCTGGCGCCATCCGTGCGCGGTACGCCGTACGGTGCCGTCCCAGGCGGTGTAGCGGGCCATCCAGAACCACCCGGTCCCGGCACGGCAGCGGCCCCAGACCACCGCGTCGAAGCCGGCGTCCTCCCCGTCCGGCCCGTGGGCCTGCGTCTCCTCCGTCACGTGCGTCCCCCCGGTTTCGGACCTGGTTCGGACCGCAGGCTAGGTCAGCGCGGCAGGCGGGAGGGAGTCCGGGTTTCGGCCAACATGCAGGATCACGGAGCGGTGCCCCTCCGCCCGTGCGTCAGGTGGTGCTCGGCCGCGGTGCGGGGGCGGAGGGGCTCGCCGACGGGGAGGGGCTCTGCGACGGGGAGGGGCTCTGCGTGGGGTCCACGGCGCAGACGACCTCGTCGCGCGGGGTGTAGTGGGTGCGGAACGTCTCCCGCTTGACCTCCTGGCCCTGCCGGACGAACACGCGGTCCACCGCGACGTCGAACCCTTCGAGCGGGGTCTGCGCCTCGCAGTCCGGCCCGGAGGCCGTGCGCCGTCCGGGCGGGGTCACGTGCGTGCGGGGGCCCAGGCTGGCGAGTACCTCGTCGTACTTCTTCGTACCGAGGAGGGTGATCGTCACCGAGGTGTCGGTGGACTCGGCCCGGATGGTGAGGGGGTGGCCGGAGTCGTTCCTCCAGCGCAGGTCGAGGGTGCCCCAGGCGACGGTGGCCTCGCGGCCCTCGGGGTACCGCTCGATGTAGAAGGAGTGGGCGCCGTGTTCGACCATGTGGGCACCCGCGAAGAACACGGCGTTGTACATGGCCGTGGCCACGCTGGACACACCGCCGCCGGGCGATTTCACGTACCGGCCGTCGTTGATCATGATGCCGTCGACGAAGCCGTTCTCCTTCGTGCGCTCCCCGACCGTCCCGTTGAAGCTCCACGTCTGGCCCGGACGCACCACGGACCCGTTGATCAGCTCGACGGCGCGCCCGATGTTCGTGGTCCGGTACGGGGCGGCGGGAAAGCGGACGGTGAAGGACGAGACCGGGGCCGCGACCGTGCCGGCCGCGCTGCCCGCCTCCTGTCCGGCCGCCGCGCCGGCCGACGGCGGGAGCACGGCGCCGGAGGCGTCGCCGGCCGGAATCAGCAGGGCGAGGCAGAGGCCGAGTACGGCGGCCCCGGTGACCGCGGGCAGGCCGATCCGGGGGTGGTCCGTCAGTCGGTGTGCGCGTCGCATGTCTCTCCCGGGGGCGGTGGCTCTGGTACGACCGCAGACCAGGATCCAGCGAATAACCCCAAAAGGGACAAAAATGTGCCCGTTCTCACGCCGGAAGACCGCTGGATCCCCAGGACGCCTCCGGACCGGGGGGCGGTCCTCCCGGAGCCGGACGCCGCCGCTACCTTGATCGGCATGTACGAGATCAATGGCGTGAACGCCACGCCGGGCGGGCGGACGACCGTCCGGTTCCATGACCAGGGCTACGCCGTCCAGCCGGACGTGCCGACGCGGGGCGAGGATGACGACACCCTCGCCGACAAACTCTTCGGCGAGGGCGCCGGGTGCATCACCGCAGTGGTGCTGCTCGCATCGATAGGCCTCTACAGCCTGCTCCGCAAGTCCGGAGCACCCGACGCCGCCCTCGCGGCCTGCGTGTGGGTGTTCGTCGCCGCGCTCTGTTACGGGGCGCTCATCGCGCTGCTGCACTGGACCAGCGGAGTCCTCTCGAACATCGTCTTCTTCCTGGTCGTCGTGGTGATGTTCCCGGCCCTGCTGATCCCCGGCTACCGGCGGGCGGTCCGGCGCCGCTGGGGCGGCGGGGGCGGCGGCCCGGTGGCCGAGCCGGTCTGGATCCCCGCCACGGCCCTCGCGGGGGTGTGGCACCAGCCGGACCCCCGCTCCGGGAGCGTGGTGACCATTCAGCACACCGACGGGAGCGTCGTCGCCTTCGTCCCCCCGCCCGACCGGGCCCACGACCTGTACGCCCGCTTCGACGCCCTGCTGCGCAGCGCCCGGCACCACCAGCAGCCGGCGGTGTACCACCACCAGCAGCAGCCGGCTGCGTACCAGCAGCCCTGGCAGGGGGGCCCGCCGCAGCACCCCGGCTACCACCACCCCCGCGGCTGACGCCGCCCGGGGCGACACGGCACGCGGCCCGGGCCTGACGACGCGGGTGCCGCACCGCGTGGCCCCGGCCCACCCGCCCGGCGGGGAGCGCGGGCCGACCGTTCGCGCAACGCGCCGCGCCTCCCGCTCCGCGACGCTGGTCGCGGGCGCCGTCAGCGGGCACGATGGACGGATGCTCCTCTCGTACCGCACGGACCAGCCCCGCACCGGGTGGCGGTGACGGCCATGCGCAGTGTCGGAGTGGAGGAGGAACTGCTGCTGGTCGACGCCCGGACCGGGGATCCGCTCGCGCTGTCGGCCGCCGTGATGGCGGCCGCCGCCCGCGAGGGGAACGGTGCGAACGCGCTGGAGGAGGGGGCGCTGGAGGCGGAGCTCAAGTGCGAGCAGGTGGAGTTCGCCACCCGTCCCGTACTGCGGATGGGGGAGCTGGCCGAGGAGATCGTCCGCTGGCGCGCCGCGGCCGCGCGGCACGCCGCCGACGCGGGCGGCGCCGTCGCCGCACTGGCCACCTCCCCGCTGCCGGTCCGGCCGTCCACGATGCCCGGCGAGCGGTACCGCTGGATCAGCCGCCAGTTCGGCCTCACCGCTCAGGAGCAGCTCACCTGCGGCTGCCACGTCCACGTCTCCGTCGCATCGGACGACGAGGGCGTGGGCGTCCTCGACCGGATCCGCCCCTGGCTGCCGGCCCTGACCGCCCTCAGCGCCAACTCGCCCTTCTGGCAGGGCAAGGACAGCGCCTACGCCAGTTACCGCAGCCGCGTCTGGAACCGGCTGCCGTCCGCCGGCCCCACCGACGTCTTCGGCAGCGCGCAGCACTACCACCGGCAGGTGCGCGACATACTCGCCACCGGTGTCCTGCGCGACGAAGGCATGATGTACTTCGACGCCCGGCTCTCCGCCACCTATCCCACGGTCGAGATCCGCGCCGCCGACGTCTGCCTCGAACCCGGCACCCCCGTCCTGCTCGCCGCCCTCTCCCGCGCCCTGGTCGAAACCGCCGCCCGCGAGTGGCAGGCCGGGCGGCCGCCGGCCCGGATCGGTCTCGGCATGCTGCGGCTCGCCTCCTGGCGGGCGGCCAAGTCGGGCCTGGACGGCCCGCTGCTCGACCCCCGCACCCTGAGCCCCGCCCCGCCCGAGGCCGTCCTCGACCTCCTGCTGGACCACGTGCGCGACGCCCTCGACGACAGCGGCGACCTCGACCTCGCCCGCGAGGGCGTCACCCGCCTCCTCGCCCGCGGCAACGGCGCCCGCCTCCAGCGCCGCCTCCTGCACACCACCGGAGACCTGCGCGCCATGGTCTCCGAGTGCGTCCGCCTGACCACGGCGCCGGCCTAGGGTCTGTCGTCAAAGTCCCGTCGTCGCCCGGAGGGCGGCCCCTCTGTGAAGCGTTCGCGGAGGACGATTCCACCGCGCCCTGCGGTCCGGTCGTCGACTACCGGGCCGGGGACTGGTGGCGCACCACGACGACACCGCGCATCGCCCCCTACAAGACCGAACGCCCCGCCCCCGCCCTCACCCGCTGACCGCCCCAGGAGCACCTGATGCCGACCTCCACGCGGGTCCCGGGCGGTCTCGGCTGGCTCGACCTGGGCAGCCCCGACATGGACGCCGGGGGCGTCGGGCGGCTCGCCATGCCGCTCGACCCGTTCGGCGCGCCGTTCGCCGTCATCACGAGCGCCACGGCCTGACCGCGGATATTCCCCACACCCATGACAACGCCCTCCCGGCACCCCACAATTGAGCCGGACCAGGCGGTGGGGGAGGGCGCTGATGGGTCGGGCTCTGCGGATCGGCGTACCGGTGGGCCTCGTGGTCCTGGTGGCACTCTCGCCGCTGTACGCCCCGTACTACACCACCGTCCTGGTGTGGGAGCTGCGCAAGCTCTTCGCATGGCTGGCCCTGCCGCTGCTGGCGGCGGCCTTCGCCGCCCTGGTGTGGCTGGTGCGGCGGCTCCTGCGCCGGCTCCGCGACGGGGCCTCCGCGGAGCCGGGCGGCCTGATGCAGGCCCTCGGCTGCCTGGGAATCGTCGCCGGCCTCGGACTGGCCGTCTTCTGGCTGGTCTACGGCACGTACCTGCAGGACCGCGCCTACATGGACGCCACGCAGGTCGTGACCGAGCCGGTGCCGCAGCTGGCCCCCCGCGCCCCCTACCTCGTCGGCAAGGCCCAGGCCGCCCCGCACCTCGGCGACGTCACCGGTGAGATCGCCGACATCACCTATCTGCCCGACGAGGACCGGTTCGCCACCCTCGTCGAGCGGAGCGGCTGGCTGTCCGGGTACGAGGTCGGCCTCGTCCAGGACATCCCGCTCGGTGGCACCAGCCGCTCGCAGCAGCGCTGCTCCTTCGACGTGGACGTGGCGGACGCGCGCATCAGCGGCTGGTACGGGCACAACCTGGGCCGGGAGATCTCCGAGCGGAAGCGCTGGGTCCGCTTCGACGCCGACGACGCCTACGTGACCTGCTCGGGCGACACGCCCCTCGTGGTCGTCCCCCTCAAACGGCAGACCGGGCTCCTCGTCGTGACCGAACGCCCCGCCGGAGTCGCCCTGTACGACGGGCGGACGGGAAAGGTCACCATCACCACCGACACGGCTCCCGTCCCGGGCCCCTCCTATCCGCTGAGCCTCGCCGCCCGGCAGCGGGAGGCGACCGCCGCCGTCGGCAGCTTCGCCGACTGGTGGTTCGAACGCAGCGGCTGGGACGCCTCGGAGGACGGCGCGAACGCGGGCAACGACTCGGAGTTCACCCTGCGCTACGCCGAAACGAGCGGGCGCAGCGCCTACGTCACCCCCCTCACCCCGCAGGGCGAGGCCAGCTCGGTCGTCGCCGTCTCGACGGTGCCGGCCCGCCACGAAGGCGGCGGGCTGGCACCCCTGACGGTCCACCGGCTCGATCCGACCTGGTCCTCGCCGAAGGCGATCGTCGCGCTGATCAAGGCCGAGTACCGGGACGTCTGCTGCTACAACGACGACCAGGTGTTCGAGGTGGTCCCCACCGGCGGCACCACCTGGACCGCCACGATCGGCAGCGAACAGGACATCCGCTACCGGGTGGAGGGCAGGGGCCAGGTCGCGGGCAGGGAGGCGACCTGCCTGAAGGCGGCCGACGGCACACTGATCAAGTGTGCGTACGCGGCGCCCGGCTCGCCGGAGGAGCAGCAGCTCAAACGGCGCGAGGAGCAGAAGCAGAAGGAGAGCCCCCCGGGCAACCCACCGGACCCCGGCGACCTCACCGCCCTCAGCCCCGGGCAACTGGCCGAACTGAACCGCCGCGTCAACGAGGAGGTCAACCGCCGGCTCAAGGCCGGCCAGGGCTAGAGGACGGCGATGCCCAGGGGGCGGGTGCCGGCCGTCATCGGTTCCACCGAGACCGCACCGCTGCGGGGGTCCACCACGGCCAGCCGCCGCCCCTCGAAGGGCATCAGCAGCCGGCCGTCACCGTGCCGCACGACCGCGTAGTGCGGCTTCAGCCAGGAGGCGAGGCCGCCCTCGGTGCCGTACGGGGCGACCTCGATGCGGCGCGGTGCGAGGGTGTCCGCCGCGACCACCGTGACGTCGAAGGAGTCGTGGCCGGTCACGTACACCTCGTCGCCGTCGCGGGCGACGTCCACGTCGAAGGAGCGGCGGCCCACCGGCACGGTGGCGGTGACCTCGCGGGCGGCGGTGTCGATCACGTCGAGCACGCCCCGGCGGCCGGGAACGTTGACGCCCACGTAGGCGCGCGAGCCGTCCGGTGAGAGCGCGATGCCCATACCACCCGCCCGGTACTCGCCGGTGCCGGCCGGACCCGTGCCGGTGCTGTACGGGATCCGGGCCACGCGGGTGCGGGTCCGGGTGTCCACCACCGCGACGCCTTCGGCGGTGGCCACCCAGGCGAGCCCGTCCGGGCCGACGGCCAGCCCGTACGGGGCGGTGCCGACGGGAACGGAGCCGACCGGGCCGCGCTGCGGATCGACGAAGGTGACGGTGTCCGCGCCGAAGTCGGCGACGAGCAGGGTCCCTTCGGGAGTGGCACGGCCGGAGGGCAGCGGGGTCCCGGCGCTGCCCGCGCCTTCGGGGCCGGCCGCGGTGCAGCCGCCCAGCAGGGCGACGACGGCCGGCACGACGGCGAACAG
>NZ_JBEZWL010000227.1:0-8009 GCF_040648015.1 Streptomyces sp. NPDC029216
CGGTGCGCTTCTGCTACGTGTCCGATGGCGTCCGGGAGTCGGTCGCGGGACGCGGGTCCGAGCAGCTCCCCGCGCAGGCCGCCCCCGCCCCCGCGCCGGAGCCCGCCCGCCTGGCCCCGTACGCCTCGTACTGGTTCCCGGACTCCCTCCCCCAGGGCACCCCCGGCCCCGGCATCGTCTGGCGCTCCCTCAAGGAGTGGACCCCGCAGTCGGATCCGGACCTGCCGTACAACACCGCGAGCGTCCCCCTGGCCCCGCGGTTCACTCCGGTCCCGGCGAACCGGACCGCCCGCGCCGGCCAGGCACGCATCGCCTCGCTCGTCTCCTTCGGCCCCACCGCCGGCAACCCCTCCCAGGGTTCGGCGACCGCCGACCACTACGCGCCGACGCACTGGGCGTACCTCGACGAGCTGGTGTTCTGGGGCGGTTCAGCCGGCGAGGGCCTGATCCTCGCCCCGAACGCGCCCGTCGTCGACGCCGCCCACCGCAACGGGGTCCGCGTGCTCGGCAACGTCTTCCTGCCGCCCGTCGTCTACGGCGGCGACCTGCGCTGGACCCGGGACCTGGTCCAGCGCGACGCCCACGGCCGGTACCCGCTCGCGGAGAAGCTGGCCGAGGTGGCGCGGACGTACGGGTTCGACGGCTGGTTCGTCAACGCCGAGACGGACGGCGGGGACAGCGCGCTCGCCACCCGCATGCGCGGGTTCCTGCGCGCGCTGCGGGCCGCCGGGGAGCCGCACGGGCTGCGCGTCACCTGGTACGACGCCATGGACAGCACCGGGGCGGTGGGCTGGAGGGGGGCGCTCGACGCGCTCAACCAGGAGTTCTTCGAGGACCGGGAGGGCCGGGTCGCGGACACGATGTTCGTGGACTTCCGCTGGACGCCCGAGTCACTGGTCTCCTCCGCCGCCCTCGCGGAACGGCTGGGCCGCTCCCGCCACGAGCTGTGGGCGGCCGTGGACGTGGAGTCCAGGGGCTGGGACTCCGACGTCCGCTGGGACGCGATCGTGCCGCGCGGCCGCGACCACGTCGTCAGCCTCGGCCTCTACCGGCCCGAGTGGACCCGCGACCACCTGACCGACCGCTCCCCCAGCGCCTTCCACCACGCCGACGACCGGTTCTGGACGGGCGAGTCCCTGGACCCGTCCCGCCCCGCGCCCGACGCGGTCTGGCGGGCGCCCGCCACGGCCGTCGCCGACCGGTCCACCGTCAGCGCGCTCCCGTTCGCCTGCTCCTTCAACACCGGGCACGGGCTGCGCTGGTACGAGAAGGGGGAGGCCGTCTCGGAGGAGCCGTGGAACCAGCTCGGGCTCCAGGACCGGCTCCCGGGCCGCCGCTGGGTGGTGGACACCGAGGGCCGGCGCCCCGAGGTGCGGCTGGACTTCGCGGACGCCTGGCGCGGCGGCTCCAGCCTGCTCGTGACGGGCCCCCTCACTGCCCCCGCCGCGGTCGGCCTGCACGCCACCCGGCTGCCGCTGACCCCCTCCACCGTCGCGGAGCTGGTCCACGCGGGCGGCCCGGACCCGGTGGACGTCGAGTTCGGGGTCGCCGTGCGCGAGCCGGGCGCCCCGGGCGAGCCGGTCCCGTACACCTGGCTGCGGACCGGCACGACGGGCGGTGACGGGGCCTGGCGGACCTCCCGGATCCCCCTCGCGGCGCTGGCCGGGGAGACCGCGTACGCCCTCGCCGTACGGATCACCGCGCGCGGGCCGTCACCGGTGTCCTGGCGGCTCGGTGCCCTGTCGGTACGCGACACCGCCCCCGCCCGGCACCCGGCCCCGCCCTCGCACCTGAAGGTCGACGCCTCGGCGCGCCGGGGCACGGAGGCCGAGCTCCGCCTGTCCTGGCGCCGGGCACCCGGGCCGGTGCGGCACTACGAGCTGTACCGCCGCCTGCCGGACGGCACCCGCCGCTTCCTGGCCGGAACCTGCGGCACCGCCCTGTACCTGCCCCGCCTGGTCCGCGCCGGCCGGGAGCGGTCGGCCGCGTTCGAGCTGCGGGCGGTGGACGAGACGTACGCACTCTCCGCCCCGGCCCGCGCGGCCCTGCCGTGGTGACGCCCTAGCCGCCGTGCGGGTCGGTGCGCGGCAGGGCCACCGTCACGCGCAGCCCGTGCGGCGGGTTCTTGGCGTAGGAGAGGGTGCCGCCGCCGGTGGCGAGGAGGGCGCGGGAGATGGACAGCCCGAGCCCTGAGCCCTTGATGTTCTGGTGGCGGCCGCTGCGCCAGAAGCGGTCGCCGACGCGCAGCAGCTCCTCCTCGGTCAGGCCGGGCCCCCGGTCGGCGACGACGACGAGGGCGCTGGAGCCCTCGGCGGAGACGGAGACCTCGACCTCCTCTCCGGCGGGGGTGAACTTCAGGGCGTTGTCGATGACGGCGTCGAGCGCGCTGGACAGGGCGATGGGGTCGGCCCAGCCGGTGACGGCGGAGCGGCCCGTCACGGTGAGCCGTACGCCCTTCTCCTCGGCGTACGGCCGCCAGGACGCCACCCGCTCGGCGGCCAGGGCGCCGATGTCGGTGAGCCTGATCTCGGCGGAGGCGTGCTCGGCCAGCGCCAGGTCGAGGAGGTCGTCGAGGACCTGGGCGAGGCGTTTGCCCTCGGTGCGCACGGAGGCGATCTCCTCGTTGCCCTCGGGGAGTTCGAGGGCGAGGAGCTCGATCCGCAGGAGCAGCGCGGCGAGCGGGTTGCGCAGCTGGTGGGAGGCGTCCGCGACGAACGCCCGCTGCTGCTCCAGTACCTCTTCGACGTTGTCGGCCATCTCGTTGAACGAGCGGGCGAGGCGTCTGAGTTCCGGGGGCCCGCCGGCGGCCGCGACGCGGGAGTTCATGCGTCCGGTGGCGATGCCGTGGGCGGCGGCGTCCAGGGTCCGGACGGGCTTGAGCACCCAGCCGGTCAGCCGCAGGGCGGCGCCGAAGGCGACGAGCATGGCGGCGGCGAGCCCGGCGGCGATGAGCAGCCAGCCGTGCAGGATCCGGCCGCGCATCTGGTCGGTGGGTGATTCGGTGGCGACGACGGCGACCACGTCGCCGTCGAGGACGACCGGGGAGACGACGAGGAGTTTGCCGTTCACCTGCCAGGGCCAGACCTGTCCGGGGTCGTGGCTGCGGCGGCCGGCGAGGGCCTCCTCGAAGGACCGCCGGGCCTCGCCGGAGTCGGGCAGCTGCCACCAGCCGGGGGCGCGGACCATGGCGTTGTCGTTGCGGTAGAAGATGCCGACGCGGATGCCGTACAGGTCGTGGTAGCGGGCGAGTTCCAGCTGGAGGGTCTCGCGCCGCTCGTCGGCGCCGGTGGCGCCGGAGCCTTCGGCGTCGATGACGAACTGGGCGAGGGCGGCGAAGCGGGCGCTGTCGTCGATGCGGTCGACGACCACCCGCTGCTGCTGGGCGGCGGCGAGGCTGACGGCGAGCGGGAACCCGAGCGCGAGCAGCACGCCCGCCATCAGGACGACGAGGAGCGGGAGCAGCCGGGCGCGCACGGCGGGCCCCCGCTAGGGCGCGGCCGGGGTGACGAGCCGGTAGCCCACCCCGCGGACGGTCTCGATGAGCGCGGGCATGCCGAGCTTGGAGCGCAGGGAGGCGACGTGGACCTCCAGGGTGCGGCCGGTGCCCTCCCAGCTGGTGCGCCAGACCTCGCTGATGATCTGTTCGCGGCGGAAGACCACGCCGGGCCGCTGCGCGAGCAGGGCCAGGAGGTCGAACTCCTTGCGGGTGAGGGGTACGTCGGTGCCGTTCACGCTGACGCGCCGGGTGGGCAGCTCCACGGAGACCGGGCCGAGGCGGACCACGCCCGGTCCGGCGCCGGAGCCGGGGGCGGCCGGCTCCTCGGAGGTGCCGGTGCGGCGGGCGACGGCGTGGATGCGGGCGAGCAGTTCGCCGGTGTCGTACGGCTTGACCACGTAGTCGTCGGCGCCCATGTTCAGGCCGTGGATGCGGGAGCGGACGTCTCCGCGCGCGGTGACCATGATGACGGGCGTGCTGGTGCGCTTGCGGATCTTGCCGCAGACCTCGTAGCCGTCCTGATCGGGGAGGCCGAGGTCGAGCAGCACCACCCCGAAGGGCTTCGCGCCGGCGGGCAGCAGCGCCTGGAGCGCCTCCTCGCCGTTGCGGGCGTGGGTCACCTGGAAGCCGTGCCGGGCGAGGATCGCGGACAGGGCGGCGGCGACGTGGTCGTCGTCCTCGACGAGCAGCAGTCTCATGGCGTCGTCCCCCTCTCCTTCTCTCGCTCTTCACATTCCGTACGGATGGCCACCATGCATCCACGCCCATGGAGAGTCCCACGTCAAGGGCGTTCCGCCCCGGCGAGTCTTCCGTTATGCACCCGGTACGCGTACATCGTGCACCGGTGGGGGCAGCGCACGGAGCGTATCGGTGCGAGGCCGTATCGTTATGCTCAATTCTCGCTCAGATGTGGTGACGGTGTGCGCGCCGCGTCACTACTGTCCTGCCAACCGACGGAGGACGGAGCTAGAGGCCGATGAGCGGAGTATCAGTGACCAAGGACGAGAAGGACGCGGCGGAGGCCGCGGACGGCCTGGTCGTACTGAGCAACGTCAACAAGCACTTCGGCGCGCTGCACGTGCTTCAGGACATCGATCTGAGCATCGCCCGCGGCGAGGTCGTCGTGGTGATCGGTCCCTCGGGATCGGGCAAGTCGACGCTGTGCCGGACCATCAACCGGCTGGAGACCATCGACTCGGGGACCATCACGGTCGACGGGAAGGAACTGCCCTCGGAGGGCAGGGAGCTGGCCCGGCTGCGCGCCGACGTGGGCATGGTGTTCCAGTCGTTCAACCTGTTCGCGCACAAGACGGTGCTGCAGAACGTGATGCTGGGTCAGATCAAGGTCCGCAAGGCGGACCAGGCTGCGGCGATGGAGAAGGCGAAGTCGCTGCTGGACCGCGTCGGCGTCGGCTCCCAGGCCGACAAGTACCCGGCGCAGCTGTCCGGCGGCCAGCAGCAGCGCGTCGCGATCGCCCGGGCGCTGGCGATGGACCCGAAGGTGATGCTCTTCGACGAGCCGACCTCGGCGCTCGACCCGGAGATGATCAACGAGGTGCTGGAGGTCATGCAGCAGCTCGCCCGCGAGGGGATGACGATGGTGGTCGTCACGCACGAGATGGGCTTCGCCCGCTCTGCGGCCAACCGGGTTGTCTTCATGGCCGACGGGAAGATCGTCGAACAGGCCGCTCCCGAGCAGTTCTTCAGCAACCCGAAGAGCGACCGCGCCAAGGACTTCCTGTCCAAGATCCTGCACCACTGACGCCCGCGTCTGGTAGTGATCCGGTCGACGGCGCACGCCGTCGCAGACGACGTGTCCAGCTCGTCGTTCAACAACGTCTCACCTGAGGGAAGTTCACCATGAAGGTTCTCAAGGCCGGCGCGGCAGTGGCCACGGCCGTCGTCCTCGCGCTGACGGCGACCGCCTGCGGCAGCGGCGAGAAGGACGGCGCGAGCGACGCGGGCGCGTCCGGCGGCACCAAGTCGAACAAGATCGTCATCGGCATCAAGTTCGACCAGCCGGGCATGGGCCTGAAGACCCCCGACGGCAAGTTCGAGGGCTTCGACGTGGACGTCGCCACGTACGTCGCCAAGGAGCTCGGCTACCAGCCCGACCAGATCGAGTGGAAGCAGGCCGTCAGCTCCGAGCGCGAGAACCTGATCTCCAACGGCGACGTGAAGTTCATCGCCGCCACGTACTCGATCAACGACAAGCGCAAGGCGAAGGTCGACTTCGCCGGCCCGTACTTCCTGGCCCACCAGGACCTGCTGGTCCGCGCCGACGACAACTCGATCACCAAGGTCGAGGACCTCAACAAGAAGAAGCTCTGCTCCGTCACGGGCTCCACCTCGGCGCAGAACATCAAGAAGGACCTGGCCAAGGACGCCGACCTCCAGGAGTTCCCGGGCTACTCCGAGTGCCTGACGGGTCTGGAGAACAAGGCCGTCGACGCGCTGACCACGGACGACTCGATCCTCGCCGGTTACGCCGCGCAGGAGAAGAACAAGGGCAAGTTCAAGCTCGTCGGCCTGAAGATGAGCAACGAGAACTACGGCATCGGTCTGAAGAAGGGCGACAAGGACCTCCAGGCCAAGATCAACGCCGCGCTCAAGAAGATGGTCGAGGACGGCTCCTGGGAAGCGGCCGTGAAGAAGAACCTCGGCCCGGCCAACTACAAGAACGAGCCTGCCCCGCAGATCACCGAAGGCAGCTGATTTCCCGGTGGGGTGCGCCGCCGACCGCCCGTCCGCGGGCGGCGGCGCACCTCGCCGGCCATCCTGGGGAGAGCGCAGGGCATCGTGTTCGACTTTCTTGATTCCGGGCAGTACGACCTGCTCGGAGCCTTCTGGGTGACGGTTCAGCTCACCCTCTACTCGGCGGTGGGTTCCCTGGTCTGGGGCACCGTCCTCGCGGGTATGCGGGTCAGCCCGGTCCCGCTGATGCGGGCCTTCGGCACCGCTTACGTGAATCTGGTCCGCAACACGCCGCTGACCCTGCTGATCATCGGCAGCTCGCTGGGTCTCAGCCAGACCCTGAGCATCAATCTGGGCGGCGGCACCTTCAAGGAGATCGGCTTCCGCCTGGCCGTCCTCGCGCTGACGGCGTACACCGGCACCTTCGTCTGCGAGGCGCTGCGCTCGGGCATCAACACCGTGCCCGTCGGCCAGGCCGAGGCCGCCCGCGCGCTGGGGCTGAGTTTCTTCCAGGTGCTCACCCTGATCGTGCTCCCCCAGGCCTTCCGGGCGGTCATCGCGCCGCTCGCCAACGTACTGATCGCCCTCACCAAGAACACCACGGTGGCGGCGGCCATCGGCGTGGCCGAGGCGGCCCTGCTGATGAAGGAAATGATCGAGAACGAGGCGGACGCACTCTTCGCCGTCTTCGGGATCTTCGCCCTCGGCTTCTGCCTGCTGACCCTGCCGACCGGTCTGCTGCTGGGCTGGGTGGCCAAGCGAGTGGCGGTGAAGCGATGAGCTCGGTGCTGTACGACGTCCCCGGCCCCAAGGCCAAGGCCCGCAACTGGATCTACACGGCCGGCTTCCTGGTCCTGTTCGCGCTCGCCGCCTGGTGGATCCTGTCCGTCATGGCGGACAAGCACCAGCTCGACGCCGACAAGTGGACCCCCTTCGTCAACGACGGCCGGGTCTGGACCACCTACCTGCTCCCCGGCCTCGGGGAGACCCTGAAGGCCGGCGCGATCGCCATGCTGATCGCCCTGCCGCTGGGCGCCCTGCTGGGCATCGGCCGGCTCTCCGACCACGCCTGGGTGCGCATCCCGGTCGGCGCGGTCGTCGAGTTCTTCCGCGCCATCCCGGTGCTGATGCTGATGATCTTCGGCTACGCGTTCTTCGTACAGTTCGTCCCCGCCGTGTCCTCCGACTTCCGGCCGCTGTACGCGGTGATTACCGGCCTGGTGCTCTACAACGCGGCGGTCATCGCCGAGATCGTCCGGGCGGGCGTGCTGTCGCTGCCCCACGGCCAGACGGACGCCGCCAAGGCGATCGGCATGCGCAAGGGCCAGACCATGGTCCACATCCTGATCCCGCAGGCCGTCACGGCGATGCTGCCCGCCCTGGTCAGCCAGCTCGTGGTGATCCTCAAGGACACCGCGCTCGGCGGTTCGCTGCTGGGCCTCACCGAGCTGCTGGCCGCGAACCGGCAGATCTCGGCGAACTACAGCAACACCATCCCCACGCTGGTGGTGATCGCCCTGCTGTACATCGCGGTGAACTTCGCCCTCACCTCCTTCGCCTCCTGGCTGGAGGGCCGGCTGCGGAAGTCGAAGAAGAGCACCGGCGCGGTCGTCGCCGTGGCCGAGGTCGACGACCTGGCCACCGGAGCGGCGGTCTGACGCAGGGGGCTGACGTCAGGTCAGTCCGGCATGATGCGTAGCCTGTGTGGTGCGGCGGAACTCTCCGCCGCACCACACTGCTGTCCGGACCGGGGTCACTTGACGCCGGAACTTCCAGTGGGTTGCATACGTTGTGTGTTGACATAACGGCCAAAGGGAGC
>NZ_JBEZWL010000228.1:0-8000 GCF_040648015.1 Streptomyces sp. NPDC029216
CCTCGCCGGCCGCGACCCGCTCGGCCATCGGGGCGAGCAGACCGGGGTCCATGGAGGCGTCGCAGTCGCAGAAGCAGACCAGTTCGGCGCGTGCGGCGAGCAGCCCGGCGTGGCAGGCGGCCCCGAAGCCGCGCCGGGGCTCGTGCACGACGGTGGCGCCGAGGCCGCGGGCGATGTCCGCCGAGCCGTCGGTGGAGCCGTTGTCGACGACGATGGCCCGCCACCCGGCCGGCACCCGCGCCAGCACCCAGGGCAGGGCCTCCGCCTCGTCGAGACACGGCAGTACGAGGTCCGCGCGGGGCGGACGGCAAGCAGAAGGAGTCACCCTGCCCACCGTAGGAACCGGAAGGCGGGCTAGGGCGCCCGAAGACCTTACGAAACGCGGACACCACGCCGCACGGCGGCGCCCCCGGGGTCGGCCCCGGCCGCCGCGATGCCACTCTGGAGGCATGGCACCCAGCAGCGAAACCGACCGCGGCCCCTCCTCCGGCGACCTCGCCGCCCGCGTCCTGGTGGTGGACGACGACCCGACGGTCTCCGAGGTCGTGGCCGGCTACCTGGAGCGGGCCGGGTTCACCGTGGACCGTGCCGCGGACGGCCCGGCCGCCCTGGAGGCGGCCGCCCGGCACCGGCCCGACCTCGTCGTCCTCGACCTGATGCTGCCCGGCATGGACGGCCTGGAGGTCTGCCGCCGGCTGCGGGCCCGTGCGGGCGGCGGGCCTTCCGTACCGGTGGTCATGCTCACCGCACGCGGAGACGAGGACGACCGCATCCTGGGCCTGGAGGTGGGCGCGGACGACTACGTGACCAAGCCCTTCAGCCCGCGCGAGCTGGTGCTGCGCGTCCGGTCGGTCCTGCGCAGGGCGTCCCGTTCCCCCGCCGACGAGCCCCCTCTCGCGGCGGCCGGCCTGACGGTGGACCCCACCGCCCGCCGGGCGACCAAGAACGGAGCCGAACTCGCCCTCACCCTCAGGGAGTTCGACCTCCTCGCCTACTTCCTGCGGCACCCCGGCCAGGTCTGCGACCGGGAGCGGCTGATGCGCGAGGTCTGGGGCTGGGACTTCGGCGACCTCTCCACCGTCACCGTGCACGTCCGCAGACTGCGGAGCAAGATCGAAGACGATCCGGCCGATCCGCGGCTGATCCGCACGGTGTGGGGAGCCGGGTACCGCTTCGAGGCGGGCCCGAACCCGTCCGGCCCGCCGACGGCCGCGGCCGGGACCGGCACGGCCGCGAAGGGGCTGGAGGCCGGCCGTGAGTGACCTGCTGCTGATCGCCCTGTACGCCTTCCTCGGCGCCGCGGCCGCCGGGCTGCTCGGCGCCGCCGCGCTGCGGATGCTGCGCCGCCGGAGCGTGGCGGTGTCCCTCGCGGTCGTCGCGGCGGTCGCGGTGTCCGCGATGCTCGCCGGGACGCTCGCGGTGGCCTGGGCGATGTTCCTGTCCTCCCACGACCTCGCCGTGGTGACCACGGTCGTCGCGATGGCCGCCGCCGTGTCCCTCGGCACCGCCCTGCTGGTGGGCCGGCAGGTGGTCCGGCGCTGCCGGGAACTCGTCGGTGCGGCACGCGACTTCGGGGAGGACGGCAGCTTCACGGCCCCGGCCGTGCCGGCTCCCGCCGAACTCACGGCGCTGAGCCGCGAACTGGCCCTCACCAGCGAGCGCCTCGCGGCCTCACGCGAACGCGAGCGCGCACTGGAGACCTCCCGGCGGGAGCTCGTGGCCTGGATCTCGCACGACCTGCGGACCCCGCTCGCCGGCCTGCGCGCGATGTCCGAGGCCCTGGAGGACGGCATGGCCGCCGACCCGGCCCGCTACCACCGCCAGATGCGCGCCGAGGTGGAACGCCTCAACTCCATGGTCACCGACCTGTTCGAGCTCTCCCGGATCCACGCCGGCGCGCTCTCCCTCAGCCCGACCCGGATCTCGCTCTACGACCTGGTGGGCGACGCGCTGGCCGGCGCGGACGCCCTGGCCCGCGAGCACGGGGTGCGGCTGGCGGGCGGGGGCGTCGCCCCGCTCCCGGTGGAGGTCGACGGCAAGGAGATGACCCGGGTCCTGTCCAACCTGCTGGTGAACGCCATCCGCCACACCCCGGCCGACGGCACCGTCGCGATCGCCGCCGAACGCCGGGCGGGCGCCGTGGTCCTGACCGTCACCGACGCGTGCGGCGGGATCCCGGAGGAGGACCTGCCCCGCGTCTTCGACACCGGCTGGCGCGGCTCACAGGCGCGTACCCCTCCCTCCGGGGCGGGCCTGGGCCTGGCCATCGTCCGCGGCATCGTCGAGGCCCACTCCGGACACGCCGACGTCCACAACGTGCCCGGCGGCTGCCGCTTCGAACTGACCCTCCCGGCCCCCGCATAGAGCCCCCGTCTCCGGGGCCCCGCGCGGCCTTCAGCCGACGGCGCCCGCCGAGGCCCGCTGACCGGACCGGGCGAACTCGGCCATCCCGTCGACGAAGCCCACCACCGGACGCCAGCCCAGTTCGTCGCGCAGCCGGGCGGAGTCGGCGGTGATGTGCCGTACGTCGCCGAGGCGGAACTCGCCCGTGACCACCGGCGCGGGCCCGCCGTGCGCCGAGGCCAGCTCGGACGCCATCTCGCCGACCGTGTGCGGCTCCCCGCTCCCGGTGTTGTAGGCGGTCAGCCGTCCGGCGGACATCCCTCCCACGGCCTCCAGCGCCACCACGTTCGCCGCGGCCACGTCCGTGACGTGGACGAAGTCCCGCCGCTGCGCACCGTCCTCGAAGACGCGGGGAGCCTCACCCCTGGCCAGCGCGGACCGGAAGAACGAGGCCACCCCGGCGTAGGGGGTGTCGCGGGGCATCCCCGGCCCGTACACGTTGTGGTAGCGCAGCGACACCGCGCGGCCCTCCGTGCAGCGGGCCCAGGACGCCGCCAGGTGCTCCTGGGCCAGTTTCGTCGTCGCGTACACGTTCCGCGGATCCGCCGGGGCGTCCTCGCCGACCAGGCCCGGGGCGAGCTCGGCCCCGCAGTCGGGGCAGCGGGGCTCGAAACGCCCTGCCGTGAGGTCCTCGGTCCGCCGCGGCCCGGGGCGTACCGTTCCGTGCCGCGCGCAGGTGTACCGGCCCTCTCCGTAGACCACCATCGACCCGGCGAGGACCAGCTCCCGGACCCCGGCCGCGGCCATCTCCGCGAGCAGCACCGCCGTCCCGAGGTCGTTGCAGCCGACGTAGTCGGGGGCGTCCGCGAAGTCCTTGCCCAGGCCGACCATCGCCGCCTGGTGGCAGACCGCGTCCACGCCGCGCAGCGCGGCCCGGACCGCGCCGGCGTCCCGTACGTCGGCCCGGACGAACTCCGCCCCGGGCAGCGGCGGAGTGCCGGGGTGGGCGGCGGGGAGCAGGGCGTCGAGGACGACGGGCTCGTGGCCACGGGCCTTGAGGGCGGTGACGATGTGGGAGCCGATGAACCCGGCTCCTCCGGTGACGAGTACGCGCATGCCCGGGACGCTACGCAGTGCGGGAGCTCCCGGGGGTCCGCGACGCGTGCACGTAAGACTTCCGTCATGCCCCCGGCCGGGCGGCGGCCCGGCGCGCCCCCGGGTCGGCGTGTCACCGGACCTCCGGCCCCCGCGGTGGGGCATGTTCTCGTGAGCGGGGCGGCCCGGTGAGCCCCGGAGAGCGGAAGCTGCGGAGGTGCCCCATGGACGCGAGCGGCGAGGGGGAGGGCGGGTACGCGCGCCTGCGGTCGGCCCTGGCGTCCGCGTGGGCGGCGGGCCCGCGGCGGGGGCCGTCGCGGCCGGAGTTCTGGCGCAGCCCGCTGAGGGGGCCGTGGCTGACCGCCCTGTTCGGGCTGGTCCTGCTGTTCGGCGTCACGGTCCTCTTCGTGACGGGCCTGCTGTCGTACGCCGCGTACGACCCGGATCTCGCCGCGGTGAACGACCAGACCCCGGACAAGGGGTGGCTCGGCTCCTACCTCTTCTCCTGGCCGACGTCCCCGTACTGGCTCTACCGGGTCACCCAGGGAGTGCACGTCACGCTCGGGGTGGTGCTCGTGCCGGTGCTCCTGGCGAAGCTGTGGTCGGTGATCCCCAGGCTCTTCGCCTGGCCGCCGGTGCGCTCGCCCGCCCAGGCCGCCGAGCGGCTCTCCCTGCTCCTGCTGGTGGGGGGCGCCGGGTTCGAGTTCGCCACCGGCATCCTCAACGTGCAGCTCCACTACGTCTTCCCGGGCTCCTTCTACACCCTCCACCTCTACGGCGCCTGGGTGTTCATCGGCGCCTTCGCCGTCCACGTCACCTTCCGGCTGAAGCGGGCCGTACGGGCCCTGCGGGCCGGGCCGCGGCAGCCGCCGCCCGGCAGCGAGGAGGCGGCGGGACTGGTCTCGCCCCGCCCGGCCGAACCGACGATCACCCGGCGGGGCGCGCTGGGGATGGTCGGGCTGGGTTCGCTGGCGCTGTTCGTGGTGACCGCCGGGCAGAGCGTGGGCGGGTGGTGGCGCCGGACGGCCCTGCTGGCCCCGCACGGCCGGGACCCGGGATCCGGGCCGAACGGGTTCCAGATCAACAAGACCGCCGCCTCGGTCGGCATCCGCGCCGCCGACATCGGGCCGGGCTGGCGGCTGACCGTACGCGGGGCCGGCCGTCAGGTCGACCTGACCCACGCCGGGCTGCTGGCCATGCCCCAGAGCGGTGCGCGGCTGCCCATCGCCTGCGTGGAGGGCTGGTCGACGTCCGACCAGCTGTGGGGCGGGGTCCGGCTCACCGAGCTGGCCGCCCTCGTCGGCCTCGGCGCCGAGCACGCCCCGCGGGTCCTGGTCGAATCCGTGCAGCGCGGTGGATCGTTCGCCTCTGTGGTCCTGAGCGCCTCCCAGGTCCGCGACGACCGCTCCCTGCTGGCCGTACGGGTCAACGGGGCCGTCCTCTCCCGCGACCACGGCTACCCGGCCCGGGTGATCGTCCCCGGAGCCCCGGGGGTCCACAACACCAAGTGGGTCACGCGCCTCACCTTCGGGGAAGCCGAGTGAAGCCGCCCGCCGCCCGGGCCGCCGCGACCGCCCTCCGCCGCCGCTACGGCGCCTCCCCCCTCCACCTGCTCCTCGTCCTCGCCTCCTTCGCCCTGGCCTGCTACGCGGGCCTGCGCCTGCTCGCGGGCGACACCCTCGGCGTGGCCGTGTGGTTCGTCGGGGCCGCGCTCCTGCACGACCTCGTCCTCCTGCCCCTGTACGCGGTCACCGACCTGGCCGTCCAGCGCGTCCTGGGACACGGCCGGCGGGAGGTCGGCCCGCGGGCGGGGGTCAACCACGTCCGGGTCCCCGTCTTCGTCTCCGGTGTCCTGCTGCTGGTGTACTGGCCCCTGGTACTCCGGCAGGCAGGCCACTACACGGTGACCACCGGCCTGCCGGCCGACGTCTTCCTGGGACGGTGGCTGCTGATCACCGCCTGCCTGTTCGCCGCTTCGGCGGCCGCCTTGGCCGTACGCCTCTGGAACGGCGGCAGGGACGCGCGCAAGGCCCGGTCCCGGCAGCGCCGCCGGCGGGGGAGGGGGATGTGAGCGCCGCCCCGGCCGGCGTCCGTGCGCCCGGCGGCGCGGTCAGCGGCGGAAGCTGGAGGGGTCCAGCGAGGCGAGGCGCCTGACCAGGGACGGGACGGGGCGGCCGTGGTCCTCGCGGTGTTCCACCGCCCGCAGGGCGGGGATGACCAGCCGGGCTCCCGGGTAGCGGACCGGCTCCGGGGGGAGCCAGCCGCCCGGCGGGCGGGTGAAGGCGGAGCCGGACCATTCGTCCTTCGTGCCCAGGACGAGCGAGGCCAGCACCTTGGCCATCAGCCGGGACGGGCCCACACCGTCCCCGGAGTAGCCGGTGGCGTAGCAGACCCCGGGGACGGTCTTCAGCCAGCCGGCGAACGGCAGCGAGGTGGTCGAGTACTCGACCGGCGCGGTCCAGGCCATGTCCACCGGGGCGTCGGCGAGTTCCGGGAAGAGCCGGCCCAGCTGCGCGTGGAGCTCGGCGGGCCGCAGGGCGTCGCCCCACAGCGTGTCGGCTCCCGCATGGCCGTAGGCCACGCCGGAGCCGCCCTTGCCGAAGACCAGCCTGCCGTCCGGGGTCGTGCGGTAGTAGTTCAGCCGCCGCCGCGCGTCGCAGACCGAGGTCCCGCCGTCCCAGCCGAGCGCCGCGAGCCGCTCCGGGACGGGCCGGGTCAGGACGGTGTCGCTGGCCACGGTCACCATGCGGCGGCCGAGGTCCTCCAGCTGCGCGGCCCAGGCGTTGACGGCCAGGACCACCCGGTCCGCGTACACCCGGCCGTACGGCGTGTGCGCGGTGGTGGCGCCGCCGGGCGCGTTGCGCAGGGCGGTCAGCGGGGTGCGTTCGTGGATGCGGACGCCCTCGTTCAGTGCGACCCGGCGCATCCCACGGGTCAGCTTGGCGGGCTGCAGGGTGGCGCAGCCCGGGTCGAGGACGCCGCCGAAGTGGCTGCGGGTGCCGACGGCGCGGCGCGACTCCGCCGCGGAGACCTCGTGCAGCGGCTCGACGCCGGCCCGCCGCAGGTCCTCCAGGGTCTGCCGCCAGGCCCCGCGCTGGGCGGGGGAGGAGGCGGCCCACAGCCAGGGGCCGCGCCGGTGCTCGATGTCGATGCCGTGGGCCCCGGCGAAGTCGAGGATCTCGTCGACGGCCCGCGCGGAGGCCTCGCCGATGCGGCGTGCCTCCTCGTGGCCGCCGATGGCGACCAGGCTGCTGAACCGTGCCCACATCGGCATCAGATAGCCGGCGTTGGCGCCGCTGGCGCCCGCTCCGCACACGTCGGCCTCGATCAGCACGACGTCCGTGCCGGGGGCCCGCCGCAGGATCTCCAGGGCCGTCCACAGGCCGGTGAAGCCGCCGCCCACGACGAGCACGTCGCAGCGCACCTCCTCCAGCAGCTGCGGTGCGCGGCCGTCGTCGGGTTCGGCGGCCAGGGCGTCGCGGAGCCAGGCGGTGCGCCGGGCCGGCGGCGGGGTGCCGGGGCGGGGCCAGGTGCCGGTGAGGAGGAGGTCGGGATCGGTCACGGGTACGGCTCTCCACGGTCGGTACGGGTGTGCGGGTGGGTTGGGGGAGGGTGATGCGCGCGGGGTCAGTTCTGGCGGGCGCGGGCCGCCCGGCCGGTGGGGTCCAGGTGCTCCGCCGCCGTCAGCAGGTCGATCCGCGAGCTCACCCCGTAGGCCTTGAACAGCTTGCGCAGGTGGTAGTTGACGGTGTGCGGGGACAGCGCCAGGCGCCGGGCGATCTGCTGGTTGGTGAGGCCCTCGCGCACCAGCCCCACCAGCTCCCGCTGCTGCCGGCTCAGCTCGGGTCCGGCGGGCGGCGCCGGCGGGAGCCCCGTCGTGGTCCGCAGGGCCGCCGCCTCCCGCTGCAGGGACAGCCGCAGCGACTCGGGCACGGACTCGGCGACGAGCCGGCGCAGCAGCGGCCCGGCGAAGACGGCCCGGTCCCCCTCGTGGCGCACGACACCGGTGGCCGCGACCTCCTCCAGGGCCGGGAGCAGGGCCGAGACCGAGGTGCGCAGCAGCAGGGCCACGTCCTCGTAGACGACCTCGCACCCCAGGACGGCCGCGACGCGCAGCAGCTGACGGCACTCGGGGGAGAACCGCTCCAGGGTGGCCCGCGCCCGCAGGGACAGCCGGGCGGGCAGCCGGGTGGTCAGCAGCCGGGCCTCCCCGTCCACGGTCGCGAGGGAGCCCTCCTCCCGGAGCCCGGCGAGCAGTTCGAGCAGCAGCCGCGGGTGTCCGCGGGCCTGGTCCAGCAGCCGGACCAGCTCGGGCGACGGTTCGACGCCCAGCAGGTCGCGGGCCAGGTCCAGGGCGTGGGACGGGCTGAGCGGGCCGAGGGACAGCCGCTCGCTGCGCCCCGTGGGCCCGGGCGGCAGGACGGGGCCCGTGCCGGGCCGGTGGGAGACCAGCCAGACGACGGGCCGCTCGTCGCCGCCCTGCTCGCGGGGGGCGTGGGGCCTGCGCGGCGGGGTGTCGGGGGCGGGCCGGGCGTCGTCGACCAGGACGAGGACGGGCCTCG
>NZ_JBEZWL010000229.1:0-7957 GCF_040648015.1 Streptomyces sp. NPDC029216
GCAGTGACCGTCTGGTGGACGCGCTGTTCATCCACGGAACGCCTGATGAGATCGTCACTCAGCTCACCAAACGCCAGGTGGCCGGAGCTGACCACGTCGCTCTTCGGGTCGTAACCGCCGGCCACCGTCTCTTCGCACGCACCGCATGGCGCGACCTTGCCACCGCACTGCACTGAGCTGCCCCGTTGATCGCTTCGCATCGAAGCAGCACCTGCTGGTTCCAACACGCGTGGCCAGGTTCCAACTACCGTGTCACGGCTCAGCCACCCGAGCCGTTCCTCATGCTCAACCGGCCAGTTTCAACACTGAGACTGAGCTTGTTCTTTATCTACCAAGATCTTCCGGGCTTGCCGATGGCCTTGAGGGTCTCGGGGCGCTTGACGGTTTTGCCGACGTCGTAGCGGGGTGCCCAGTGTTTGTTCTTGGTGCCGGGTGGCCGTCCGGGGCCGGCGCCTCGGGGTTTGGGAACACGGGCCGGGCAGGCGAGGTGAGCGCGGATGTTCCGAAACCCCCGGCGGACCCGAGCCGGGGTGAGCCGGTCGAGGATGGTGGGCTTCTCCCAGGGTCGACGGAGGTCCGCAGCGAGTGGGCGGGCCAGTCGGAGCTGGGTGTGGGCGACGATCCGGATCCAGGTCCAGCGGTCCGCGGCCTCGGGGGTACGGAGTCTCGGGGTGGTCCAGCCGAGGGTCTGCTTCGCGAAGCGGAAGGTGTGCTCCAGGTCGAAGCGGCGGAGGAACGCCTGCCAGAAGCGGTCCACGTCGTCCGGGGTCGCGCTGGTCTTCGAGGACCATAACCACACCGGCGGAGCATCCCGGCTTTTCGACAGGTGCTCGACCTTCAACCGCATCAGCGTTCCTTCGACCAAGGGCAGTTCACCGTCGTGGTCGAGCCAGGAGGAGCGGTGGGTGAGCCTTGGATGGACGCGGTCCCATGCCTGGGTCTCGGATTTGCCCTAGTTGGTGGTGTCGGTGACCGTGGTGATCGCGGGTTCGGGCCAGGTCTCCGGCTTGGCGAAGCGGAACTCCGGGCCGTGCTTGGGCGGCCGGCCGTTGACGCCGTGCATCCGCGGTGGTTTCGGCAGGCGCATGACGCGGCCGGAGCGGACCCGGCCGACCAGCTCGACGGGCGGGTCGGCCCGTAGCCCTGCCTTGATGCGTGCGGCCGCGTCTGCCGGCCGGCGGCTGCCACCCGACAGTTCGACCCAGTAGGGATAGTCGAGGTACCGCACGTCGGCCGCCTCGTCGGTGGACAGGAGTGCCCTGGTCCACGTGACGTGAGCGGGGAAGTTCTCGAACAGGTCACGGTTCTCGCCGTACCCGCGTCGCGCCGAGCAGAGCGCGACGTGCGAAGTTCGCTCCAGCGTCGGAGAGGTCCGGATGCGTCAGCAACTGCTCTGCCTGCCCGGCTACCGCCAGATGGGACCGGAGGTTCTGTCCGAACCTCTGGCTAGACAGCTCGCCGCTCAAGAAGCAGGCGACCATCTCGTCCTCATTGCTCACACCCAGTACCTGCACGACCGTCAGCATAGGATCGAACTCGGTGGGTGCCGCAGCCTGCTCGCACTTCATCTCGTTCACAGGTCTTGACTATTGCTCTTTCTCACACCCTGTTTCTCACACCCTGCCCTACCGTCTACCCGGCGTGAGTCCGTTCTCGTAGGCGATGATCGCCAGGTGGACGCGGTCCCGGGCCTCGAGCTTGGCGAACAGACGCGCGACATGGGTCTTCGCCGTCGCCCCGCTGATCACCAACCGCTCGGCTATCTCACCGTTCGACAGCCCCTGTCCGACCAGTGCCAGCACCTCGCGCTCCCGGTCGGTGATCCCAGCGATGAGACGTGAGTCCTGGGCGGGCTCGGTGGCCGGTGCGGGGGCCGCGGGGGTGGCGGAGGTTCCGGCGAAGTCGGCGATCAGCCGTCGGGTGACGCTCGGCGCGAGCAACGCGTCGCCGGCCGCCACCACGCGGATCGCGTCCAGGATCGCGTCCAGGGCCATGCTCTTGAGCAGGAATCCGCTGGCGCCGGCGCGCAGAGCGCCGTAGACGTACTCGTCGTCGTCGAAGGTCGTCAGCACCAGCACCTTGGGCGGGTCCGGCTCGGCGGTCGCCTGCCTGGTCGCCTCGATCCCGTCCATGCCCGGCATCCGGATGTCCATCACCACGACGTCCGGCCGCAGCTCGCGCACCAGGCGCACCGCCTCGACGCCGTCGCCGGCCTCCCCGACCACCTCCAGGTCGGCGGTGTCGCCGATCAGGATCCCGAGCCCGACCAGCATCAGCGGCTGGTCATCGACCAGCAGTACTCGCACGCTCATGCCGGGAGCCTCGCAGCCACCCGGAATCCGCCCTCCGGACGCCGGCCCGCGCTGAACTGGCCGGACAGCAACGTCACCCGCTCGCGCATGCCGAGCAGGCCGAAGCCGCTCCCGCCGGCCGTTGCCGAGGGCCTCGGACGGCCGGGCCCGCCGGGACCGTCGTCCCCGTCGTCCACCACCTCGATCGTCACTCCTGTCGGCTCGTATCCGACCGCGACCCGGCACGTCCGCGCCCCGGAATGCCGCACCACGTTCGTCACCGACTCCTGGATGATCCGGAACGCCGACAGCTCGATCTCCGGCGGCAGCGGACGCCGCTCGCCCCGCCAGGCCACGTGGACCCGCACCCCGGCGTCGGCCGTGCGTTCGGCGAGCCGCGGGATATCCGCCAGGCTGCCGGCCGGCGCCAGCGGAGCGGCCCCCGGCATGGCGTCGTCCGGCTCGGCGCGGCGTAGCGCTCCGAGCATGCGCTGCAGCTCGAGCAGCGTCTGGCGGCTGGTGGACTCGATGCCGGTCAGCGCCTGCCGCGTCTGCTCGGGCTTGGTCTCCACGACCCGCGCCGCCGCTCCCGACAACACCGTGATGATCCCGATGCTGTGCGCGACGCTGTCGTGCAGTTCGCGGGCGATCCGCAGCCGCTCGGCCATGACGGCGCGGGCCGCCCTCTGCTCATGCAAGGCTCCGAGGTACTCACGGCGTTTGCGATACACCCCCCCGAAGACCCACGCGACCGCGAACCACAACGCGAACTGCCCGGCCCACTGGGCCGCGTCGCTGACGGTCTCCCCGGGGTAGACGTGGATGTTCTCGACGAACGCGGCCGCGACGGCCGCGACGGAGCCGACGGCGGCAGCCTTCGGCCGCCGGACGGCGAGGTGCCCGCCCAAGAAGACGAGCAGGACGAACACGATCAAGGGCCGCACGCCGAAGAGGTCGCCGAGGACCGATTCGCCCAGGATCGCCGCGAAGACCGCCGCCGGCAGACGGCGCATCAGCAGAACCGGAAGGGCGAGCACGACGCACAGACCCATCATCTGGAAGGGCCCGAGGCCGGGAAACCGGAACAGGCCGGGACCACGACGGATCGACCAGCAGAGCATCAGCGCGTAGAAGCAGGCGGTGGCCAGTACTACGGCCCGGTCCGTCAGCCAGGTCACGCGCTTCGATGTCGAGAGACGCTGGAGAAGCTCTTCCATACGGAGATCGTATTCAGCGGCGTCGGCTCCGCGCGTCGCCCCGGGGATGTACGCGGGGTACACCCCCGGGCCGACGGCCTGGGGAACGGTGACATCCACCGGCCGACGCGACGGAGGAGCTGCGGAACCTAGCGTCGATCCCATGAAACGCAATCGCCGTATCAGCGCTGTCGCGGCGCTGGCGCTCGCCGCCCTCGTCACCGGAACCGGCACCGGGTTCGCCGCCACGACCACACCGGTGGCCACACCGGTGGCCACGCACGCGTTCGACACCGCACCGGCCACGGCCACGGCCACGGCCACCGCGCCCACACGGTCCTTCCAAGGCACCCTCCCCGCGCCGACCGGCCCCTACGCCGCCGGCAAGGAGGTCATCCACCTCACCGACGCGAACCGTCCCGACCCGTGGGTGCCGTCATCCGGCCCCCGCCAACTGACCGTCACGATGATCTACCCGGCCGTCCCCGGAACCGGGACTCCGGCCCCTTACATGACCCTCGGCGAGGCAGCCGGAATCCTCCAGCGCCAGAAGACGCCGGCGAGCTCCGGCGTCACCCCGCAGACCCTTTCCAGCGTCACCACCCACGCCTTCGACGGCGCGCGGCCGCAGAGGGGCAAGTATCCGCTGGTGGTCCTCTCAGCCGCGCACGAGAACCCGCGCATGACGCTCACCGCGCTCGCGACCGACCTGGCCAGCCACGGCTACGTCGTCGCGCTCGTCGGCCACACCAACGAGGACAGCGGCGAGACGCTGGCGAACGGCCAGACGTCGTCGTGCGTGATCTGCGACAACCCGGCGCTCAACCTCGACTCCGTCGTCGCCAGCCGCGCGACGGACGTGTCCTTCGTGATCGACCAGTTGACGCACGGCAATACCGCGTGGCGCCTGGCACACCTCATCGACAAGCACCAGATCGGCATGGCCGGACACTCCCTCGGCGGAGCGTCGGCCGCCGCCACGATGATCGCCGACCCGCGAGTACGGGCCGGAGTGAACATGGACGGCACCTTCCACCCGACCCCGATGCCCGGCCAGATCAACCGGCCGTTCCTCATGCTGGGCACGGCCGAAAACCACTCGGCCGGCGGCCACAACACCACGTGGGAGCAGGCATGGGCCGCCCTCGGCGGCTACAAGGAGTGGCTGACGGTCACCGACGCCGACCACTTCAACTTCAGCGACCTGGACCTGCTTAAAAAGCAGGCCGGGTTCCCGACGCAGGGCCTCTCCCCGGAACGCGGGCTGGTGATCACCCGCGAGTACGTGACGGCGTTCTTCGACCAGACGCTGAAGGGGATCCACAGTCCGCTGCTGGACGGCCCCTCGCCGAACAATCCGGAAGTACTCTTCCAGCACTAGTGCAGCGCCGCGTTGATCCTTCGGGGGTTCATGCGGCTTTGAGTGGGCTGCCGTCGTAGGTCCAGCGGTAGGGCTTGGAGTCGTGTTCGTCGTAGGCCAAGACGAAGGTGTCGATGGCCGCGGCCAGTTCGTCGCGGAAGGCGAACTGGCCGCGGCGTAGTAGAGACGTCGGGTCAGGGTGGAGAAGAACAGCTCGTCGGGTAGCCCCAGCGCGTCTCCGCGCTGGGGCCCCCTCAGAACCGGCCGTGCCCGATTTCCAGGCAACCGGCTCAAGCAAGCCCCGAGGGCTGTCGGGCAGGCAGAAGTGCTGTCCCGGTGCTGCCGTCGCGGAGGCGGCGGTGGCAGTGGGCATGTATGAGACGGGTTGCGACGTGTCGAGTCGACGTTCTCCACGGTCAAGCTGCGGACGAAGGTCATCCGCGGTGCCGGCAGCCCGGCCGCGGCCCTGGCGATGGTGTTCAAACTGGTCGAGTCCGCACAGGCCCGCTGGCGCGCGATCACCGGGGCGCACCTGGTGCCCCTGGTTCCGTGCCGGCGCCCGCTTCGAGAACGGTCACCTCGTGGAGCGCGCCTCGGACCTGGTGGCGTGAGTCCTCGGGCCGTATGCGATGCTCCGGGCCTCACCACGACAGCGAGGAGAGAACATGCTGGTCACGCTGACTGGAGGTGCCGGGGCGGGAAAGACCACACTGGCTACCGCACTGGCGGCTACGACGCCCCGGGGGCCAGCGCGGGTACTCCGCGGTGACGACTACTAATTCCTCACTCCTGAGCAGGGGGTTTGGGAGCCGGATGAATCCGGGGTGCCGCGGTTGGACGTCGGCGATCCCCGGTCGCTGGATTTCACGCGTCTCGCGCACGACACCGACGCCGCGTTGGCCAGCTCGCCCGTTGTCATCGTGGACGGCCTCTTCGCCCGTCATGTCACCCCGCGAACAGCGAACGTGCGGTTCGGCATCTTCGTCCACCTGCCTGCCGACCTGCGCCTGGCCCGGAAGATCCAGCGCAAGTGCCTGCGGGACGGCTTCCCCCTCGACATCCTCCTGCGCAACTACCTCAACCACCGGCGTGCCGCGCATGAACAACATGTCGAACCCCTGCGTGGCGGCTGCGACCTGGTCGTCAGCGGCGACCGCCCGGTCGACGACCTTGGTCAGCAGGTCTGGACGGCGATCGCAGCCAATGAGCCGATCCACAAGTCTTGACTATTGCTCAAGACTTGGTCAAGTCGGTCATCCGAACACCCTCAGCACGCTGTTTGAGCTGAATCAGGCGCGTATCCGGGCCACGGTGGATTTCAATGTCGTCAGCTGCCTCGACCGCAACACTCCAGTCCATGTCGCCGCTCATCCACTGCTCAATGCAGATGTGCAGAGCCTTGGCGAACTGGAAGAGGTACCCGAGCGCCGAAGCCGACGCCTCATACTGCTCACCCGTGTCTGCCATCGCCCACCCTCTTCGTCAGACCGACGCAGCGATCATTCCACGATGGTCGTGGCCCTCACGTGGCTATGCGTGAAGCAGGCGGCTCCCTTTCACTGCGTCCCCAAGCGCAGCGACCGCCAGTCCGCTCATGGACGATGGCCGGCCGGTGGCACCGATGGAGTTCAGCTTGCCTTCGCCCCGAACGGTCCGGGCCCGCGCCATACGAGTTGCGCCCTGCGCGGGCCGCTTTATCCGCCCAGCACGCAGTACAGCCGGTCGTCGAGGACGGTGAGAGCAGTGGCGATGCCGGAGCGTGGCTAGGGAGCGGAGCTGCTGGGTACCAGCTGTCCAGCACAGAGCAGGGCGCGGACCCCCTGCGGCTACTGGTCCAGATGAGGAGTACTGCACGCCTCCGCTGCGGTTGATGCCGCTCCGCGGACGGGGCCGGCTCCGCGTGGTCGAAGACGATGAGCATGGGAATCCGTACCCACGCCGGTGTCGCCGCCTCTGAAGCCGGGACCTCCGTCGGGTGCCGGAGAGGCAGGGCTCCACCGGCTCCTACCGTTTTCCAGGCCACCGAAGCCGAATGCCGGGGTTGAAGCCACCACCAGAATGGGCCCATCCTGGTCGACCCGGGTGGGGGCGTCCCGGCTCCAACGGGACGCCCCCACCCAGCCCACGCGCATCAGACGGTGGCGGCCAGCCAGCCGATGGTCTCGGTGGTGTGCGTGCCGTCGCTCTTGACGGCCCCGGCGAGGACTTCGTTCATCCGGATCAGGAAGCCGGTCTCGGTGACGTCGTGGATGCGGATACCCGGCGTCTCGGGCCCGTTGAAGGTCTGGGTCTGCGGGAACACCACGACCTGTGAGCCCTGCGGGAACGGGGTGGGAAAGGTGACCCTGGTGAAGGTCGAGGTGTCCCCGCCGGTCGTCTCCACCGCATTGGTGGAGTTCAGGTTGACCTTGCCGGTCTGGATCAGGCTCATCGCCCATCCTTCCTATTCAGAGACTCTCTGCCGGCCGTCAGCGACAGCCAATGAAGACTCTGAGCAACCCGACGGCCTTCCATGCGACGTGGCTCCGATCGAGTGATCGCATTCCGGCCAAAGGGAAATACCGACACAAAGGACCGGAGCCTCTCAAGCCACGCCTGTGAGGGACACAGCCCGAGCGGCACCGGGAACTCCAACCGATCCACCCAATCCGCTCTCGTCAGCGCGGACCTCACAACTTGGCGCAGAACGGAGCAGAAGTCACGCCGATCGAGGGGGATCCTCTTCTCGTTGCCGATCTTGAACCCGCGACGGCATCCATCGCTTTCACGACGGAGCAACGAGATCCCCACCACCCGCGGATGACGTCGCCGGATCCGCTATCACCACCGCACCCAGCTGCTGATCACCGGACCCTTCGTCGGTGCCTTCGACTTCCAGGTGTTCCGTGTCACCGAGGTTCGACCGATCTCATTCTCTTGTGTGTGGCGCCGGGAGGCCGGCGCCGCACAGGGAGCCAGCGTCAGCCGATCAGCCGTGCGTAGGCGGCGGCGTCGATGAGTTTGTCGGTGGAGGTTCCGGCTGATCTACCGGCCCAGGCTGGACGACGGCCAGGGCAGGAGCAAGGGCCGCAAGAGCTTCGCCTGGACCGACTACCGCGACTTGATCACCG
>NZ_JBEZWL010000230.1:0-7896 GCF_040648015.1 Streptomyces sp. NPDC029216
CTACGAACGCAAAGCCGACCACTTCCTCGCCTTCACCAGCATCGCCTGCACCCTCATCTGCTACCGAAGACTGGCCAAATGAGATGACGTCTTAGGCGTACTTGCCGAGTTCACTGGCCTGGAGGGCGGCTTGGTCGTTGATGCCGATGACGTAGCCGTCCGGGTCGCGGAAGTAGAAGATGCGCTGGCCGGTGTGGTCGGTGTCGGTGTCCTTGACGATCTCGGCGTGCTGGGCGATGTGGTCGTGCACACCGTCGAAGTCGTTCACGCCGAGGTAGAACATGCCGGCGAAGCCGATGGGGGTGTCGGCCAGGCTGGGCAGCCAGTTCTTCAGGTCGGTGTTGCTGTAGAGCATGGCGCAGAAGCCGCCCTGGTAGAGCAGCATGTGGATGTCGTCGCCGGGCTTGGCGGTGCTGGAATCGACGTCGAAGCCGAGCTGCTTGTAGAACGCGACGCTGGCCGCGGTGTCCTTAACACTCAGGCAGGGAGCGAATGGCATGAATCCTCCATGATCGGGTGGGGGGCGGCCTTCACCAGGGTGCGCGCAGGGGCTGGCATACGCCGGGCGCCCCGCGGTTCCTTTCTCCGCCGGTCGGGGCGGGCGTGCACTCCGGGGGCCGCCGTCTTGGTGAGAGCAGCCGCTGTGAGCGGCTGGGGCTGCCAGCGGCTGTTAGCGGGTGCTACTGATGCAGAAGGGCTGGCCGGAGGGGTCGAGCAGGACGGTCCAGTGATCCCCGCCCGGCTGGTGGGTGGGCTTGGTGGCGCCCAGCCCGAGGAGCCGCTCCTCCGCTGCCTCGACGTCGTCGAACCTGATGTCCATGTGGAAGGCGAGCTCGTCCTGGGGCCAGGTCGGGGCCTTGAACGTCGTGGCGGACCAGAAGACGTACATCATGTCGCCGACCCACACGGGAAAGGCCGCGGGATTGCCGTCCTCGTCCCGGTACGGCTCGGAGACCTGCGTGCCGAGGGCGGCGGCGTAGAATTCCGCGAGCTCGCCTCCGTCCTCGGCCCAGATCGCGTGCGACAGGACCGTGCCGCTCACGGCGCTGCCGTCATGTGTGTCGACCATGGTCTTCTCCTCTGGGGGTCGGCTGGGGCGGTTTCGCCCTCCGGAACGACCGTAATGGCCATATAGGACAGCTAATGTCCTATATGGCTCCTGGGGGGTGCGCGGGCAGCTGCTGTGGCGCGTGGGTAGCGTGAGGGCCATGGCGTACGACGAGGTGCTGGCGGAGCGGGTCCGGGAGCTGCTGGAGGAGGGCGACGTGGTCCTCGCGAAGAAGATGTTCGGCGGGCTCGTCTTCACGGTGCAGGGGAACACGGCGGTCGGCGTGGTCGGCGACGAACTGCTGGTGCGAGTCGCCCCGGACGACACCCCACAGGCCCTCGCCCAGCCCGGCGCGAGGCCCTTCGAAGTCCGCGGCCGGATCTCGAAGGGCTGGGTCATCGTGGCAGGAGAAGTCCTCGACGACCACGTCCTGGACGACTGGCTGCAACTGGGCCGGAAGGCCGCAGCCGAACTTCCACCGAAGTAACCTTCTCCACACCCACCCGAGCCCGGGCCGTCGTTGCCGACGGTAACCGCGTGGAGAACGAAAAGCGGCACTGGCCGATTTCACATCGTCTCATCACGGGCGGGAACGCAAGAGTGCAGACGGTCAGTACGGGCAGAGGTAGAAGATCTGCCGGTGGCCACTGAGCAGGAGCCGGTCGGATTGCTGGTTCCTGCTCGCTGGGGCCGGACGGTCTTCTGCGATCCTTCGCATGCTGGATCCCGAGCTGCTGGAACGGATCACCGCGCGCCGCGCGGAACTGGACGACCTCGAAGAACAGCTGGCCAAGCAACTGGCAGAAGTACGGGCTGAGCGGGACGAACTCGCCATCGCCGAACGGGTCCTGGAGCGGGTGAGCGATCAGCTCGCCGACGAGTGGGCATCGGCTGCGCCGATACCCGGTCAGGTGGGCGGCCGGGCGGTGATGCTGATTCCGCACCGCGAGCCGGACGCGGACGAAAGCACGCTCCCGCCGGACTACCAGCGCATCCTCACCGCCGTGCGCCAGGCCGCCGGACCGGTCATGGCCCGCGAGGTCGGCGAAGCGGTGGGCGTGGACATCGGCGTGAAGGCCAAGCTGGAACCACTGCGCAGCAAGCTGGTCAGACTCGTCAACCGCGGCTGGCTGCGGAAACTGCCCGACGGCCGATTCACAACCCGCCTGTGACTAGGAACGCCGATACTCGATACGGCTCGGCGCGGCCGTAACCACGATGCCCCCGGCGGCCATTGGAATTGTATGACGAATACCAGCGAACGCGCCGAGGACACCTGCCCGCTTGTCTACCAGTGCCGTCTGCCGCTGTCCACGCAGACCGTCAACCACCTTGCCGGTCTGCTGCGGCGCCACCTGAAGGCGATCCGGTCCCGGTGGCGGATCCTGCCGCCGGGGAAGATCGCGGTGATCGTTCTGGCCGTACTGCGTCACGACCAGCGCTTGGCCGACATGGCCGGCGGCAACGACGTGTCCGAGTCCACGGTCCGCCGCTGGCGCGACGAGCTGATCGGACTGCTCGCCGCCCAAGCCCCGCGCCTGGACCGCGTCCTGAAGAAGGTCGTCAAGCAGGGCGGGGAGGTGTTTCTGATCGACGGCACTCTCATCCGCACCCAGCGCCGTACAGGCAAGGCCGACCGACGGAACTACTCCGGCAAGCACCGAACTCATGGCCTGCACTTCCTCGCCCTGACCGACGAGAACGGTCGCCCAAGCTCCGCACCGACCCCGCCCGCGCCACCCAGCTCCTGCGAGCCCTGCTCGTCTTGACGAACCTCGAAGTCAACCGCTGACGGATGATCTTCGCCGTGGGCGCCCGCCCACGACCAGCATGAGCGTTCTGAGGATCGGCCACACCAGCCCTTTGACCTGCAACTTCAAGTTGGCGGAGGCTCACTCCCACCGGGTGGGCTCCACTCAGTGGAGCGGAGCCGGGCACGGTGGCGTCCGCTCCCGGGTCGGTGGGCTCCACTCGGTGGAGTGGAGCGGTGCGCGCCACCGCACCAGGTGCGCACCATCGGGTTTACTCAGTGGCTGGCCTCCCGGCCGCGGTGCGGTCCGGGCTCCTGCGGACGGTGCGCCTGCTGCTCGTCCGGGCGCACCCGGCGCACCGCGTCGGCGTCGGCGTCGGCCTGCGTGGCTTCGTAGATGAGATCTGGCAGCGGTTGTCGTCGGTGGTCGGCACCGGCCGATGCCTGGCCGGTGTTGGAATGTCGGTGAGAAGTAGCAGCGGCCCGTGCCCAACTCAGGGGCGAACCGCTCGGACGTGGTCGGCTGAGAGATGGAGTTCGTACGGCAGGCAGCAGTCGGAGCAGAGGGTCGCGACGAGGGTTCCACAGGCGCACAGCTGGTTCATTCCGCCATCTGGGGTCGCTCCGCAGCAGGCAGGGGATGCATGCTGCAGCTCCAGGCCGCGGGCGTCGTCCGGGTTGATGACGATGTTGCCTCGCGGGCCCTGCGACACCAAGGGCTTCCCATCCACGTTCCAGTGGCCTCCGTGGCGCGGCATCACTGGCCCGGGCGCCTGGGCGACGGCCAAGGGCCCACCGTACGGCTCCGTCTCGATCGCGTAGCAGCCTGATGGCACGGTCGCCGGCGACGGACCCGGCTCATCGGCGTCCCACCAAGCGTAGTAGGGAGCCTCGGGAACTTCGGACAGCCGCGTGAGTGGCCCGGTCAGGGGGACGCTGCATGTTGCGCACACGAACACCACCGCTTCAGCCTCTGTGGCCCCGTCGGTGATGTCAGCAGGCAGGGTGGCCTGCCGGTGCTCTGGCTTGCCGACGCCTTGATCTTGGTCTCGCTGATCGTGCATTCGCTGACCGTACGCGGCACACTGCCAGGCTCGGAGTCCACCCCCGGTGGACCGGCACACGACAGCGTTCCGAGTCAAGCAATCAGGTGCTGCTGAAACTCGGCGACATCGTTCTGCTCGGCAGCGGGGTGCTCTCGTGCCCGGGCAACAGACGCTCTCGCTTATGACCGACAAAGCCAGGGGTGGGAGGTGCGGCGCGAGGCAAAGTTAGATGTCTTCAGACAGCTCAGCGCCGGTATGGACGACCATGGCGGGCGCAACAGGTGTAGCGCCCACACCACATCGAGCGATGCTCTCCGACCGCTACCTGGAGCCGCCGGCGTGGACTTGGCCCGGCCGGGCTCGGACCGGGCGTGCCGATGCCTGGCACGCTAACGCGGGAATCCACACCGTTGGGACGCTCGATCAGAAGGCGTGACAGCGAAGTCACACGAAGGTCGGTGCCCTGATGACAGACAACCTGGTCTGCGCCGCACTCGCTACGCCGTTCAGGGCGGTGGCGAAACTGCTTGCCCCGCTACCTCCTGATGGCGGGTTGTTCGCGGCCTGCTCAGGTAGCGGCGGGAGAGTCGATGGAGCCTTGGCCTCTCGGGACTGTAAGGGCTCCAGGGCATTCGGGGTCGATGACGACCACTTCGAAGGGCCCGTTGTGGGGAGGGACTTTCGGATCGAGCCGCAGAGCCTTCAGGGGACGCCCGACACAGGTCACGGGGAGTTGGGCGGCGGTATCCGTGCCCGGGTTGACGGTCACCGCTGCTGCCGTGGCTGGCTGCCGTTCGGTGCCTTGTGTCGAACTCTTCTCGGACGCATCGGCCGGCAGGACGTAAGCGTAGAGGCTGCCGCCGCCGAGTGTCAGAAGGGCACCGATAACCATCAGGATACGTGCGAGGCGGAAGGTTCCACGCATCTGCATCATCGCGGACTGGACGAGGACCATCGCCCGGTGCGCGAAGTAGGTGTTGAGTCGTGTCTGCGTGGCGCTGAGAGTGTCCTCATCAGGCGGGGAGCCCTCTGGGGGACCGCTCCGGCAGTGTTGCTCACGACGGTGCCGCCCTGCGCCGCCGCCGCACGCTGGCGGTCCCGCCGGGCGACGCGTTCGTCCGCTTCAAGCTGGCGGGCTCGCCGGGCGCGTTCGTTCACCGCGGCGGCGTAGGCGGCTGATTCGCGCTGGATCCGCCGGTCGAGCTCGTCGATCAGTCGCGGCTTGTTGGCGTTGGTGTTGGCGAGCCGGCCTACATCGTCCGCCTGCCGGCGGAGTTCGACCAGCGTGGCCAGATGCGCCGACACCGCACCGTCCAGTGCTTTGAGTACGTCGTCGCGCCGAGCTGCCTCGGTCTCCTGCCGCAGCAGGGTTCGCCCCAGTTCGCCCAGCTCTCTGATGAGGTGCGAGATGCTTGTCATGCCGGGGCCGAGATGGGCCTCCTTCTCATCGCCGCTGAGCATCTTTGCCAGCTGGATCTCGGCACGACGGCGCGGGTGCGTGTACCACTGAGTGTTCGGGTTACTACCCAGGTCCTTCATAGCTGGCTCTAGCCGCTGTTCCAGCGCGCCGGGACTCGCGTCGAGGGGTTCGGCGACGAGCGACGCTGCCCAGATCGCCAGGGCGATGCCAGCCGCCGCGCAGCCGAGCCCGATGCCCATGAGGACGACGTCGAACCCGCTGATCTTGTTGATGTTCGAGAAAGGAAGCGAGCCGAAGAGGACGAGACCGACGGTCGCGAAGGCGGCGAGAATCCATCGGCTTGTGGCCTGGTAGCTGCGCTTGGCTTGACGCGCCTGGCTCAGGAGCCCACCAGGGTCGAGCACCGGGTCTGTGGTGGGGGCCTGATTTGCAGCCTCCGCCGACGGCGCCTGCCCCATCAGGGCGCATGCTGCCGTGAGCAGCGCCGAGGTGGCCTTCAGCGCGGCCGCGGCGCCCGCAGGTGTGGTCATGAGGTTCCGCCCGTCTATCGACAGGACTTTGAATCTGCCCCGGAGGCGCCCAAATCCATCAGGCCGCACCGCGGCAACCGTGCCCTCAACCTTCCTGCGGGTCGCAATCGTGATCAATGTATAATTCCGCGCGGTTCGATAACCGCTGGGTTATCGACGGGGGGCTGGGGAGCCTGTGGAGCTGCGGGACATCGAGATATTTCTGGTGCTGGCGGAGGAGCTGCATTTCGGCCGGACGGCACAGCGGCTGCACGTCTCCCAGGCGCGCGTCAGTCAGGCCATCAAGAAGCAGGAGCGGCGCATCGGTGCCGAGCTGTTCGCCCGCACCAGTCGCTCGGTGTTCCTGACCGAGGTCGGCCGACAGTTCCGTGACGATCTGCAGCCGGTCTACGCGGGCCTGCACGAATCGTTGGAGCGTGCCCGGCTGGCGGCCCGCGGCATCACGGCTCAGCTCCGCGTCAGCATGATGCCCTTCAACGTCGCCGATCTGTACCCCTACTGGAAGGCGTTCCGTGCGCGGTACCCGCATTGGGGACTCCAGATCCGCCCAGCACCCCTCAATGATCTGTTCGGCCAGCTCCGCGGCGGTGCCATGGACGTCGTGGTCGTCTGGTTGCCGGTGGAAGAGCCGGACTTCACCGTCGGGCCGACCCTGTGCACCGACTCCCGGATCCTTGCCGTGGCCGCCGACCACCGGCTCGCCGGACGGGACACCGTGCCACTGGAGCTGCTCGCCGACTTCCCGCACGGCACTGCCCACGGCCTGCCGGACTACTGGGAAGACAGCTACCTGCCCTTCTACACTCCACGAGGCCGGCCGATCGAGCGCCTCACATCCGCGGCCTCGGACGACTCCGATGAGCTGATTAGCCACGTCGGCATGGGTGAGATCGTCAACATCTTCCCCGGCCATGTCACCAGGTACTGGGGCATGTCGCACATCCGATGGCTTCCTCTCCCCGACATGGCCACCATGCACTTCGCTCTGGTCTGGCGGACCGAAGCCGAGAACGACCTCATCCGCGCTCTGGCCGACACGGTGCGAGATCTCGGCGTCTTCCACTTCTGACGCAACCTGCGGCGCGGAACTCCGCTTCGGAACCGGTCCGGATATCGGCGCAGGCCCAGGTCTCTGACCTGGCCCTTGAGCCTTTCCAACCCGGCTGTGACGGTGAGGTGTTGGAGGTCGCCGGCTGTGCGGAACGAGGAGGCTTCTGGTAGACGGGTTCTCGACCAAGATCACCCAAGTCCGCCAGGAGCTTCGCGTGCTTGCCTACCCGTCGTCGATCGACCTGTCCAGCCGCACCCTGCGCTTCCTGACCCAACGGCTGCGTGCCCGGCAGCGAGAGATCGGGACCCGATGGCGACGGTTGTCTGTCGGCCGTCAGGCTCTGCTTGTCCTTGCCCACCTGCGGTGCGGGGACACCTACGCGCGGCTCGCCGCCGGGTTCGGCATCGGCGCCGCGACCGTGTACCGATACATACGTGAGGTGATCGACGTCCTGGCCGCCGCCTCGCCGACCCTGACTGAGGCGATGAAGACCGCACGGACGAAAGCCTCGCAAACAGCGTCGGGGGCGGGTACGGCTGGAGGCCGCCGAGCGGTTCGAACGGGGTGACGGCAACAGGGTGATCGCGGCTGACCTTCGGGTCACCGTGCGGTCGGTGGAGCGGTGGCGCCACACCTGGCGCCAGGGAGGTTCGGCTGCCTTGGGGTCGAAGGGGCCGCAGTCGCTGCCCCGGCTCAGCGAACAACAGTTCGGCCTGCTGGAGCGGGAGTTGGAGAAGGGACCGCTCGCTCACGGCTGGGAGGACCAGCGGTGGACGCTGGCGCGGATCAAAACTCTGATCGGCCGACGGTTCCACGTCTCCTACACCGTCCAGGGCGTGTGGAAATTGATGCGACGCAACGGCTGGTCGTGCCAGCAGCCGGCCCGCCGGGCGATCGAGCGCGACGACGGGGCGGTCGAGATGTGGAAGAAGCAGGTGTGGCCGCAGGTAAAAGCCTAGTAGGGCTTGGTCAGGTCGGTGTGAGGGTGGGTATGTCGCGGTGACAGGTGGGGCAGGCGCCGGCCCAGGTAGCGAGGAGAGTCTGCAGTTCG
>NZ_JBEZWL010000231.1:0-7884 GCF_040648015.1 Streptomyces sp. NPDC029216
CGACAAACACGACAACGCATCCCTGCCTCACCGAACCGAAACCCACTCCCACCAGCGGAAAGCCAACGATCACGTTCGATAAGACAACAGGTTCTTGGCGTCAGACGGCCGTCCTGGGCTGATACGTGCACAGCAGGACGAGGAGATAGTCCTCCGGACCCACCAGGCGCCCCAGATCGCTACGCGCTCCCCTCGTCTCAGCGTCCGGCCCCCATCTTGGGCTTGTACCTGCACCCCAGGACGACAGGGACGTCATCCCGGCCCAGGACGGCCGTCGGACGCTGGGCAAAGAGGAGCGCGTAGCGATCTGGCGCGCCAGGGGCGTCCGGAGGACTATCTCCTCGTCCTTGGGTGCGGGTATCGGCCCCAGACGGGCGGCGGACGCCGAAATCTGGGCAGCGCGTAGCGATCTGGGGCGTGGGTTGCCCCTGGGCCCGGATCAGGATCTGAAGGGGCCGGATGCCCGGCGAGGCGGACCCGGCCTGCTCGCCTCATCGCTGATCCGGCCGCATGTCCAATAAGGAACCGGCCCGTCCTTTTGGGGGTTTCCCGACAGTCCTTGTCTTTCCGGGGCGGGACGGGCTGTCAAGGGTGGCCGAAGGCCATCGCGAAGCGACGCGACCGAAGGGAGCGCCCTTGACAGGCCGGCCCGAACCGGAAGGACAGTGGGACTGACGGGAAAGCCCCAAGGCTGCTCTGAGACCGCCCCACCGGGACCCCGCCCACCCCCGACCCCGCCCCCCTGTTCAACGCAGCCCGACGGCATCCCGCCGCCGGGCCACCTGCCCGCACCCGGGGAGGCGGGTGGGCAGCCACCGACCCGCCCCCGACCCCTCGCGGGGGCGATGGCCGGCCCCCACCGCGAGCCCCCGCCCCCTCAGCACACCCCCGTCCGGTGGAAGGCCCGGGACAGGGCGTGGCGCCAGGGGTGGGTCGTGGGGGCGCCCGAGACGGCGGCTTCGAACTGGGCCGCCGTGCGGAGCGAGCGCAGGGTGGCCAGGTCGTGGCTGCCCGGGGGCGGGGGCAGGGGGGTGCCGTGCTGGGCGGCGCGGTAGGTGTCGATGAGGTACTGCTCGATGGCTGTCATGCATCCACCCTCACCCCGTCGGACGCACGGCGCGCGTCGATTGACGGCGGTAGTCAATCGACGCCTCCCACCTGCGGCGGAGCACCCGGGCCGCCACCCGGAGGGGCGCACGTCGAGCCGTGCCCCCGGGCCTTCCCCCGCCGCCCGGACCGGCCAGAATGTGGCCATGAGCGTCACCATCGACATCGCCGGGCTCCCCGTGGAGCGGATCGACTTCGCGCCGTCCCCGCTCGCCGAGCTCTGCATGACGCTGCACGCGCTCTCGCAGCCCGCGCACCACCCGGGGCTGCACTCCTGGACGAGGACCACCACAGCCTCGCTCGACCCCTGCTTGGCCGAGCGGCTCCTTGAGGCCGATTTCATGTGGCGCAGTTCCTTCTCCGACATCTTCATGGCCTTCGCCGGCATCCCCGGCGGCAGCGGCCGCCCCGGCGCGACGCTGGCCGAGGAGCTGGACGTGCTCGACCGGATGGACGACGAGCGGTTCGTGATGGCCGCGCTGGAGCACTGCTGGCTGGCCCTCTACAACGAGGGCGGCGGCCCGTCCCCGCTGTCCGACGCCACCGCCCGGGCCAAGGCGCTGGAGACGGCGGCCGCGCGCGGTCCGGCACGGCTGGAGTTCACCCGGCGGCTGCTGGGGGACCCCGCCACCGTCCGCGTGTGGCTGCGGCGGCTGCTGGAGGACTGTGACGAGGCCTTCTTCGCCGAGACCTGGCGGCGGATCGAGCCGCGGCAGACCGCGGACGCCCGGCACAAGACGGAGGTCCTGCGCCGCAAGGGGCTGCCCGCCGCGCTGCGGGAGGTGTCCTCGGCGCTGAGCGTGGACGAGGCGCTGACCACGATCACCGCCGACAAGATGGTCACCGGCCAGGCCACCGCCATGGACCCGGAGGTGGGGCCGGGGCTGCTGTTCGTGCCGACCAACTTCGGCTGGCCGCACCTGCTCGTGCTGCACGCGCCCGGCTGGATGCCGGTGATCCACTACCCGCTGGGGTCGCCCGAGCTGGCCTCCGAGCCCCCTTCGGTGGAGCTGGTCCAGCGCCGGATGGAGGCGCTGGCGCACCCCATGCGGATGAGGCTGTGCCGCAGCCTGGCGAGGGCCCCGTACACGACGAGCGAACTGGCCCGGGTGTACGGCATATCCGCGCCGGAGGTCTCCCGTCACCTGGCCGTGCTGAAGAAGGCGGGGCTGACGCAGACGCACCGTCAGGGGCGGTACGTCCAGCATCAGTTGGATCTGTCCGTGGTCTCCCGGATAGGTCCCGACCTCATAGAGGGCATCCTGCGCTGACGGCGAGCCGCTCCGCCCTCCGGACGGTGGCCGGTTCTCGCTGTTTTCCGTCGGCGCGGACGCACCGATATCCGGATTTCACAAACCGGAAGCAGTGAAAAGCCTGGCGACGGCGGCGGGTTGCTGCCTAACGTGCCCCCACCTGTTCCCCCGCACCCCGTTCCCCCATTTCCTCGTTCCGCCGTACCCCGTTCCCTTGCAGTCGCTCCGTGCCGTGAAAGGACTTTCATGCCTTCTCGCCGTATAGCCGCAGCAACCGCCGCCCTGGCCGCCGCGGCACTCGTCTCCCCGCTGCTCCTCGCCGGCCCGGCCGGGGCGTCGAGCCCGCAGAGCGACGCCGCCCGGGGTGACGCCCTGGCCAGGAAGCTGGTCAAGGAGGCGACCGGGAAGGGCGCCAACAACCACCTGAAGGTCTTCCAGTCGATCGCCGACTACAACAACGGCACCCGGGTGGCGGGTTCGAAGGGGCACGAGCAGTCGGCGAAGTACGTGGAGGCCGTGCTGAAGGCGGCCGGGTACGAGGTCTCGCGGCACGAGTTCGACTTCGTGTACGTCGAGACGGTCGCCGAGACGCTGAAGGTCAACGGCGCGAACGGCCGCGACGTCCCGCTGAAGCTGATGACGTACACGGCGAGCGGCCCCGAGGGCGGCGTCACCGCCCCGGTCGCCGTCGCCCCGGTCGACGCCGACGGCTCGAACGGCTGCGAGGCCGCCGACTTCGCGCCCGGCGCCTTCACCGGCAAGATCGCCCTGATCAAGCGCGGCGGCTGCCCCTTCGCGGCGAAGCAGGCGAACGCGGCGGCGGCCGGAGCCGTCGGCGCGGTCATCTACAACAACACCGCGGGCGCCCTGAACGGCACCCTCGGCGACCCGAACGCGGGCAAGGTCCCGACCGGCGGCATCAGCCAGGCCGACGGCGAGAAGCTGGCGGCGGAGGCCGCGGCCGGAACGGTGAACGTCACCCTCGACGTCCGCCAGTTCCGCGAGAACCGCAAGACCTTCAACGTGGTCGCGGAGACGAAGGGCGGCGACCCGGACAACACCGTCTTCCTCGGCGCGCACCTGGACTCGGTCGCGGCCGGACCGGGCATCAACGACAACGGCTCCGGCTCGGCAGGCATCCTGCAGGTCGCGCAGCGCCTGGCGAGCGAGCAGAAGAAGGTCAAGAACAAGGTCAAGTTCGCCTGGTGGTCGGCGGAGGAGTTCGGCCTGCTCGGCTCGGAGGCGTACGTCGCCTCGCTGACGCCGGAGCAGAAGAAGCAGATCAGGCTCTACCTGAACTTCGACATGATCGCCTCGCCGAACGCCGCCTACTTCGTCTACGACGGCGACGACTCCGACAAGGTCGGCTCGGGCCCCGGCCCGGAGGGTTCGGCGCAGCTGGAGAAGCAGATCACGGACTTCCTCGACGCGCAGAAGATCCCGCACGAGGGCAGTGACTTCACCGGCCGCTCGGACTACGGCCCGTTCATCGAGGCGGGCATCCCGTCCGGCGGTACGGACACGGGCGCCGAGGGCATCAAGACGCCGGCGCAGGCCGCGAAGTTCGGCGGTCAGGCGGGCGTCGCCTACGACGTGAACTACCACGGCAAGGGCGACGACATCACCAACATCGACCAGAAGGCGCTCGACATCAACGTCGACGTGATCGCGAACGCGGTCGGCCACTACGCCCACGACCTGGCCCCGCTGTCGCAGCCGGTCGTCTCGACGCCGACCACCGGCTCCGGCAACGGCGGCGGCCTGCGCCCGGGTCACGACCACGAGGTCGCGGAGTAACCGGCGCGGTCCAGCGGTACCGAGGGGCCGGCCTCCCGCAGGGGCGCCGGCCCCTCGGCCGTGCCCGGGGCGCTACGCCCCCGCCCAGCCCGCCGTGACGGACGCGATCGCGCGCGCCGTCTCCTCCCGCCGGGCGGGGTCGGCGCGGACGGAGCGGGCGAGTTCCAGGTGGAGGAAGCGCGTTCCGAGCTCGGCCGCCAGCCGGCCCTGGGCGTTGCCGCGGCCGGACATCCTGCAGCTGCCGCTCCACGCCCGGCAGGGGTGTACGCCCCGGGTGGCCAGCTCGGCCGCGAGCCGCTCGGCGTCGGCGACCGCCGCCCTGCCCGCGCCGGTGGAGACGACGGCGCCGGAGCCGGGGACGGTGGAGTCGGCGAAGCCGTGCAGCTGGATGCCGGGCAGGCCGCGCCGGGTCAGCTCGGCGATGACGGCGTGGAAGACGGAGTCGGTGCGGTGCGCCATGTCGGCCGCGCCGGTCCCCCCGCCTCCGGTCTCGGCCCCGGTTCCGGTCGCGTCCCCGCTCCCGTCGTCCCCCTCGCCCTCCCCCTCGCCCCCGGCCTCGCCGTCGACCCCGCCCGGGCCGCCGGCCGCCTTGCGGTGCGCGCCCGCCAGGACCATGACCCCGCCCGGGGCCCCGCGCAGGACGGCGACCCCGAGCCGTTCGGTGTCCTGGTCGGCGATCGGGTGCGGGACCTGTACCGACCAGCGCACCGGTGCGCCCAGGTCGAGGTAGACCCGGCCCCAGCCCCGGTTGGCGGAGCCGGAGGCGCCGGTGCGGGCGGCGGCGTCCGCGACCTCGGCGTAGCGACGGCCGCCGGGGCCGTCGGTGAAGGTGTCGAGGCGGTAGTCCACGTCGGCCAGCCGGATCCGGGCCTTTTCGACATCCCCGTCGAACAGGGATGAAACGCCCTCCAGCAAAGCGGCCCTCTCCGCTTCCGTGGGGGCCCGATAGCCGCCGCGCACCCCGAATTCGGAGGTGAATCGGGTCACCCGGCCGAGCAGATCGGTGGCCTGCGCCACAGGGGGCGGAACCGATACCTCCGCCCTTTTGACCGAATTGGTCGGACGAAAAGCGACATAACCGACGATCATCATGATCATCACGCAAATGATCACTGGGATCGTTATGTTTTTCGTCAATTTCGCCGTCATCACTGGCTGAAAATAACCGAATGAATCCCCGCCCCACCCGACTGGTCTCCCCCAGGGCCCTCGCCGCGCTCCTCTCCGCGCCGCTGAGCCTCGCCCTCGCGGGATGCGGCCCGTTCGGCGGGGACAGCGGGCACGGTGGCGACGCCGGGACCAGCGCCGCCGGCAGGAGCGGCCGGTCCTTCTCCGTCGCCGCGGCCGGCGACATCCTCATCCACCCCCAGCTCACCGACCAGGCCGCGCGGGACGCACGGGCGGCCGGGCACGCGGGGTACGACTTCGACCGGATCATGGCGGGCGTCAAGCCGGTCATCAGCAAGGCCGACCTCGCGATCTGCCACATGGAACCGGTCCTCGGCGAGCCCGACGGCCCCTTCCAGACCTATCCCGACTTCCTCGTCCCGCCCCAGATCGCCAAGACGGTCAAGAACGTCGGGTACGACACCTGCTCCACGGCCTCCAACCACACCCTCGACCACGGCCCCGAGGGCGTCTACCGCACCCTCGACACCCTGGACCGCGAGGGCCTGAAGCACGCCGGCTCCGCCCGCACCCAGCAGGAGGCGGACAAGCCGAACATCCTGGACGTCAAGGGCGTCAAGGTCGCCCAGCTCTCCTTCGCCTCCGGCTTCAACGGCAACGAGGTCCCCCAGGACAAGCCCTGGCTGGCCAACCTGATCAGCGTCAAGGCCGTCGCCGCCGCCGAGAAGCGGGCCCGCGCCGCCGGCGCCGAAGTGGTGATCCTCTCCGTCCACTGGGGCCGCGAGCACCAGCCCGACCCCAGCGGCCCGCAGCTGGAACTGGCCCGCAAGATCACCAAGGAGACCGGGGTCGACCTGGTCATCGGCCACCACGCCCACGTCGTCCAGCCGATGGAGAAGATCGACGGGACCTGGGTCGCGTACGGGCTCGGCAACCAGCTCGCCCGCCACGACGTACCCAGCGGCCTCACCGAAGAGGGCGCCATCGGCTGGTTCGACTTCACCGAGAAGAACGGGAAGTGGGAGGTCCAGGCCCGCTTCGTGCCGACCTACACCGACATCCCGCCGGACCGCGAGAGCACCCCCGGCACCGACCTGCCGGGCACCGCCGCCGCCCCCGTACGCGACCACCGGCTGGTCGACGTGGCCGCCGCCCTCGCCTCCGGCACCACCCCCGACGGCAGGAAGCTGCTGCCCGAGCAGCGCGCCCGCTACCGCCTGGCCTTCGAACGCACCCGGGGCACCCTGCTCAACCGCGGCGCCGCCGAGGACGGGCTCCGCCCGCTGCGGGAACTGCCCGACTGATGCGCGCACGCCCGCCCGTAAGCCCGTAGACCCGAACCCGCAGGGACACCCCCGCGCGCACGACCTCCCCGCCAGGAAGGACCCCCGCTGTGGCCGCTTCGCCCCCCAAGCGACGGCGCAAGGCCCGCCGCAGGGCCGACATGTCCCTGCTCGGCGGCATCAGGCCCCCGATCACCGTCCTGTCGGTCCTGCTGCTCGCCCTGGCGGGGTTCACCGCGATGAGCCTGGGCAGCGTCCGCGAGGACCGGCTGCCACAGGCCGTGCTCACCTCGCAGCAGCACTTCGCCGAGGACGGCGCCATCGCGCTGCGCGCCTCCCTCGACGAGAGCGTCACCGACCTCAACCGGGCCGCGGACCTGTTCTCCGCGGGCAAGCCCGTCCCCCCGGACGCCGTGCTCGACCGGATCGGCAGCGTCTACCAGAAGTGGCGCGGCACCGCCGTCGTCGAGATCGCCTCGGGCCGGCTGCTGGCCGCACGCGGCGAGAACCTCCCGCTGACGGCCGTCGACCGCACGAAGCTGTCCGGCGAGGGCGGCCTGGCCCCCCGCATGGTCACCCTCGCCAACGGCGAGACCCGCCTGCTGACCCTCTCCCTCCTCTCCTGGAAGGACCAGCCCCAGCAGCTGCTGGTCGCCTCCAGCAGCCTGCGCTTCCCCGGCATCAGCCTCGGCGACTTCCGCAGCATCGCCGTCGTCGGCGCCGACGGGACCATCCTCAGCACCGACGGCATGCCCGAGCCGGAGATGCTCCTCAGCGACAACCGGCGCGCCGACCTCAAACGCGACACGAAGCAGCTGGCCTCCTTCGCCAGGACCGCCGCGAAGAAGACGAAGGCGAACCCGCTGACCGTGAAGGAGCCCGGCTCGGGCGGCTTCCCCGGCGTCAGCGGCAGCCTCATGGGCGGCGAGACCAGCGGCGAACGGGCCGCCGCCGGGTACGCCCGCCTCGCCGGACCGCAGGCCGGCGTCGGCACCAGCGCCACCGCCCTGGAGCTGACCGTCGTCGCGATGACCGACATCTCCCAGAACCCCTCCCGGGCCACCGACGCCTTCGCCGGGCTGGTCCTGGCCGGCGCGCTGCTCCTGGTCGGCGCGCTCGTCATCGCCCTGCTGGTCGCCACCGTGCAGCGGCCGCTGATGACCCTGTTCCTGGAGAGCCGCCGGCTGACCCGCGGCGACCTCACCCGCCCCGTGACCATCCCCCGCGGCGGGGAGGCCGCGCGGATCGCCCTGGCCCTGGACCGGCTGCGCGGCCAGCTCCGCGACCGCGACCGCGACGGCGCGGCCGCCCCCGCC
>NZ_JBEZWL010000232.1:0-7448 GCF_040648015.1 Streptomyces sp. NPDC029216
GCGGCCCGCGGGGGCGGGAACGGCCGTGCGGGGTCCTGCTTCGCGCCCCCGCCTGCCGAGGGCGCTCGGGCCGGGAGGACCGTCCGGGGTGCGGGGCCGGCTTGGCGGCGGGCGGCTGGGGGGCGCTCGCGCGGGAGATGCGTCCGGGGCGCGGGGGCCGGCTCGGCGGCGGACCGCTAGGGGGCACTCGCGCGGGCGGTCGGCCGGCTACGGGGGGTGGCCGGGCGGCGGGGGCGATTTGGCCCGGAACTGGCCGGAAAGCGGTGCCCGCTCGGCCGCAACCCGACGGGGGCGCACGCCCGGAAGGTGACCAGGACGCGGAAGCCGACCTGGCGGGAACCCGACGGGCGTACCCGCCCGGGCGTTCGCCAGGACGCGGGAGCCGGATTGGCGGCGGGCTGATGGGCGTACCCGCCGTGCCGGTTGGGTGGCGACAGGGGGTGATTCGGTGACCGAGCGGCGGGGCGATCGGCCGGGAAATGGTGCCGGCTCGGCTGTGGCTTGCCGGGCGTGCCCGCATGGAGGTGGCCAAGACTCGAAAGCTGGCTTGGGAGTGGGTCGCTGGGCGTGCTCGCCTGGGCGGTGGGCCGGCGACAGGGGGCTGTTCAGTGACCGAGCGGCGGGGGCGATTTGGACCGGAGTCGGCCGGAAAGTGGTGCGAGCTCGGCCGCGGCCCGCTGGGCGTGCGCGCCCGGAGGTGGTCAGGATGCGCGAGCCGGCTTGGCGGGAGCATGACGGGCTCGCACGGGTGGGCGCCAGGACGCGGAGCTGGGTTGACGGTGGGCCGACGGGCGTACCCGCCTGGGTGGTCGGCCAGGGGGCGGGAGCCGACTCCGTGGCGGGCCGAGGGGGTGCCACGGCCGGGCGGGCGGCAGGCGGTGGAGGGCGGTTCAGTGAGGAGCGGCCCGGCCATGGGCGCGGAGTCGGACGGGATGTGGGGGCGTTCGGGCAACCGGGCAGCGGGTGTGCTCGTCCTGGGAGTTGGCCCGGAGGGGTAGGACCGGTGCGGGGGCCGCTTCGGTTCGGACGGGGTGCCGGTGCGGGGCCGCGGCTTCGTCGGGGCGGGCGGAGGGGGCCGCGGTGACAGTTGCTCAGGGCCCGAGGGGCCTGTAGGCAGGACATGTGGGGGCGCGGCCTCTGGGACCTTCGGGTGCGGAGCGCGATTAGGCTGAGCGCGGGCGTGGTGTCTTAGGTGGGCGCCTGACCGGTGTTCAACAGAGCAGGAGGATCAGTGAGCGGCGATCGGAACGAGAGGCGCGGCGGGACGTGGGACGTCCCGACGGACGATCAGTCCGACGCGGAGCCCGAGATGACGGGCGAGTTCACCATCGACTACACCCCGCCGGCCTGGTACACGCAGAGTCCGCCGCCCGCACCCGCCGCAGGGGTGCCCGGGCTGCCGGAGGGCAGCGGCTTCGAGCCCCACCGTCCGGCTGACGTGGTCTCACCGCCGACGATGCGGATCGCTCCGCCGGCGCAGCGCGCCCCTGCCGATGCCGATACCGGTGCGGGTGCCGGTGCGGGTGCCGGTGCGGGATCCGCGCCGTTCCCGGGTGCCGGGCCGGCCTCGGCCGCGCCCGTACCGGACGCCGCCGCGGCCGGGCCCGCGCCGGCGGATGCCGCCGCGCCGTTCGTCGTGCCCGGTGTGCCGCCGCTCTCCGTGTCGGCCGACCCCGTCTTCCCGGCTCCCGCCGATGCGGCTCCGGCTCAGGGCGGTGTGTTCGCCGAGGCCGTTCCGGGGTTCCCGGCGGCGCCCGGTGTGCCGGCAGACGCGACCCCCGGTCACCCGGCCCCCCTCGCCGTACCCGGCGTGCCCGGCGATGCGTTCCCCGCCGCCCAGCCGCCCGCGGCTCCGGCTGCGCCGTCGGAGGGTGGCGCGCCGGGGTTCCCGGCACCGGCCCACGCGCCCGCTCCGGCGGACGCCCCCGTCGCACGGGACGACGCACCTGCGCTGCCCGGCGGCCCGGCGGCCTTCCCGGCACCGGCCGACGCGCCGGCGCCGCTCGCGGCCTCGGCCCCGCAGACCCCGGCCTCCGGCGAAGCCCCGTTCCCGGGTACCGCTCCGTCGACGGCCCCGGACCAGGGCGACCGGCCCCCGATCCCGGCACAGTTCACGGCGTCCGCCGAGGCTCAGGGCACGCCGGGGACCGTCCCGGCGCCCTTCACGACGTCCGGCGACGCTCCGGCTGAGGCGCCCGCCCAGCGAGGCACCGCTGAGGACGGCCCGGCGGGCTTCCCGGCCCCGGCCGACGCACCCGCCCAGGCAGGCGCGGCCGGGAGTGCCCCCGCGGGCTTCCCCGCCGAGGCGGGCACGGCCGAGGGCGGTCCGGCCGGCTCCCCGGCACCGGTCGACGCTCCGCCGGCGGCGCCCGCCCACGCACAGCCCGCGCCCACCAGCGCAGCCACTGAAGCGGCCGGCGGGTCGGGAGCCTTCCCGGCCCCGACCGACGCCCCCGCCCAGGCAGGCGCGGCCGACGGTGCCCCCGCAGGCTTCCCCGCCCAGGCGGGCGCAGCTGGAGGCACTCCGGCCGGCTTCCCGGCGCCCGCCGACGCCCACGCGCAGCCCGCGCCGTTCGCCGGCGCGGTCAGCGGGTCGGGGGCCTACCCGGCCCCCGTCGACGCACCCGTCCAGGCGGGCGCAGCCGGGGGCGCTCCGGCCGGCTTCCCGGCGCCGGCACCGTTCACGGCGCCCGTCCAGGCGGACGGGGCCGGAGGTGCCTCCGGGGTGCCCGCTCCCTTCGGGGGGCCGGGCGCGGCCCAGGGTGGGCCGGTCGACGCGGTGCCGCCGGGTGCGGAGTTCCCGGCCGGGCGGACCGCCACGCCGCCGGAGGGGACTCCGGTGCCGCCCGTGGCCGCCGGTCAGGGGCCGTACGCCCCCGGGGATACTCCGTTCGGAGGACCCGGTGGTGGGCTGCCGTCGCTGCCGCCCGCCTTCTCCTCCGGCCCGCCCCAGGGCTACGGGTTCCCGCCGCCCGCCCCCCAGCAGCCCCAGCAGCCCCAGGCCCCGCAGGGCTACGGGTTCCCGCCCGTCGCCCCGGAGCCCCAGCAGCCCGAGGCCCCCCAGGGGTACGGGTTCCCGCAGGCACAGCCGCAGCAGTGGCCCGCCGGGGCGCCGCAGGGCCCGTACCAGCAGCAGCCGCCCGGCCAGGGCCCCGGCGCGCCGCTCGGCTACACCGCCGCCGTCGAGCTGTCCTCGGACCGGCTGATCCGCGCCAAGCAGAAGCCCAAGCCCACCCGTTCCGGCTTCCGCTTCGGCGGCAAGGCGGCCGAGGCCGACCGCCAGCGCAAGCTGGAGCTCATCCGGACGCCGGTGATGTCCTGCTACCGCATCGCCGTGATCAGCCTCAAGGGCGGCGTCGGGAAGACCACGACGACCACCGCCCTCGGCGCCACCCTCGCCACCGAGCGCCAGGACAAGATCCTGGCCATCGACGCGAACCCCGACGCCGGCACCCTCGGCCGCCGCGTCCGCCGCGAGACCGGCGCGACGATCCGGGACCTGGTCCAGGCGATCCCGTACCTGCACTCGTACATGGACATCCGGCGGTTCACCTCGCAGGCGCCCTCCGGGCTGGAGATCATCGCCAACGACGTGGACCCGGCGGTCTCGACGACCTTCAACGACGAGGACTACCGCCGCGTCATAGAGACGCTCGGCCGCCAGTACCCGATCATCCTCACCGACTCGGGCACCGGACTCCTCTACTCCGCCATGCGCGGGGTCCTGGACCTGGCCGATCAGCTGATCATCATCTCCACCCCGTCCGTGGACGGCGCGAGCAGCGCGAGCACCACGCTCGACTGGCTCTCCGCCCACGGTTACGCGGATCTCGTCTCGCGCTCGATCACCGTCATCTCCGGGGTCCGCGAGACCGCCAAGATGATCAAGGTCGAGGACATCGTGCAGCACTTCGAGACCCGCTGCCGCGGCGTCGTCGTGGTGCCGTTCGACGAGCACCTCGCGGCCGGTGCCGAGGTGGACCTCGACCTGATGCGGCCCAAGACCCGGGAGGCGTACTTCAACCTCTCCGCCCTGGTCGCCGAGGACTTCGTACGGGCTCAGCAGCAGGCCGCACAGGGCCACTGGGGCGCCCCGCAGCAGTCCCAGCCGCCCGCCCAGGCACAGCCGCAGCCGCAGCCGCCCGCGGGTCCGTACCAGCAGCCGTACGGGCAGCAGCCCTACCCGCAGCCCGGCCAGGCCTGGCCGCAGCCCCCGGCACCCGCACCCGCACCGGGCCAGCCCCAGGCCCCGGCCCCGCAGCAGCCCGGCCAGCCGCCGCGCGATCCGCGCCTCGGCTGAGAACGCCGGAGGGCCCGTACCGTCCAGGGACGGTACGGGCCCTCCGGCGTACGAGGGGGACGGGTCTAGCGGCGCGCGGCGTCGAAGGCGTCCGTCAGCGCCCGCGCCCGCTTCACGTCGTCCGCGATGGCCTCCAGCAGCCCGTCGAGCGACTCGAACTTCGCCATCCCGCGTACGTACGCGAGGAACTCGACCGACACCTGCTTGCCGTACAGGTCCAGCCCGACGCGGTCGATGGCGTACGCCTCGACGGTCCGCTCGGTCGCGTCGAACTGCACGTTCGTGCCCACCGAGATCGCCGCCGGCATCCGCTCGCCGTCCGCCGTCAGCCAGCCCGCGTACACCCCGTCGGCCGGGATCGCGGTGTGCGGGGCCGTCTCGACGTTCGCCGTCGGGTAGCCGAGCTCGCGCCCGCGCTGCGCACCGCGCACCACGACGCCCTCGACCCGGTGCGGGCGGCCCAGGATCTCGGCGGCGCCCTCCATGTCGCCCTCGGCGACCAGCTTGCGCGCCAGGGTGGAGGAGAACGGCACGCCGCCGCCCGCCTCTCCGCGCTCGACCAGATCCACGACGTCCACCTCGTAGTCGTACGTGGAGCCCAGCTCGCGCAGGAAGTCGACGTTCCCGGCGGCACGGTGGCCGAAGCGGAAGTTCGGGCCCTCGATGACGGCGCGCGCGTGCAGCTTGTCGACCAGCACCTTGACGATGAAGTCGGCCGGGGACAGCTGCGAGAACTCCGCCGTGAACGGCAGGATCAGCAGCGCGTCGACGCCGAGACCGGCCATCAGTTCGGCGCGGCGGTCGTACGGGGCCAGGATCGGCGGGTGGCTGCCGGGGCGCACGACCTCGCTGGGGTGCGGGCTGAAGGTGACGACGACCGAGGGCACGCCCAGGGCGCGGGCCTTCGCCACGGCCCGTCCGATGATCAGCTGGTGTCCCCGGTGCACACCGTCGTAGGAGCCGATGGTGACGACGCTGCGTCCCCAGTCCTGGGGGATGTCCTCCAAGCCACGCCAGCGCTGCACTGTGACCGCTCCTCGCCCGAACCCGTATAGTCCCTGTACCGAATTGCCGATTGCAGGTCTAAGACTGCCATGCCGGTGGCCCGGTCCCCGCATCGGTGTCCGCGAGCGCCGCAGCCCGCCCCGCCCCTCAGGTGACGTCGGGGCCGACCGGCTGAGGGTCTCCACCGTACGGCGGGCGCCCGGCCCGAGCAGCGCCGCCGCCTCCGCCCCGGCGTCGGCGAGCCAGCGGGCCACGAGCGCCCCGAAGACCGGGTCGACCCGGACCAGCTCCACCACGCGCTCCTCGAACACCGCCGGGCCGCCAGGGGTCCGCAGCAGCTGCCGGCCGGTCCGCCGCAGCAGCTCGCGGGTACGGTCCTCGGGGCGCGCCCGGGTCGCGGCGGCGAGGGCCGTCAGGAACGCGCCGAGCACCTCCGGCTCGGGTTCCTCGCGCAGCAGGGTCTCGGCCAGCTCGGCCCGCAGCGCCGGCGCGGGCTCCCGGCCCGGCGCGGCCAGTACGCCGGCCAGCGCGGCCCGGACCCGCGGCGGGGCGCTCCGCAGCAGGCCCAGGACCAGCGGGCGCAGCACGGGCGCGGCGGCCGGGCCCTGCTCCAGGCGCCGGTCCACGAAGGCGGCGGCGTGCGGGGCGTCCTCGGGGTGCCGCGCCAGGTGTTCCCGTACGAGGTCACCGGCGCGGCGGGCCAGCCCGGGGGTGGTGAGCGCGGCCAGGGCGCGCAGCACCTCCCCGTCGGCCCGGGCCCGCAGGGCGTCGAACACCGCGTCCGGGTCGGGCAGTACGGGCAGGGCCGCGACCAGTGCGGAGGCGGGCAGCCGGGAGCCGCGCTCGGGGTCGCGGAAGCAGTCGAGGGCGTCGGCGAGGTGGCGGGCCCGCGCCTGGGGGTCGCGCAGCAGCATCCCGAGGGCGCTGCCGTGCAGGGGGAGGTCGCCGGGGCGGGCGAGGAGCGCCTCGGCGGCGTGGCGCAGGAGCTCCCGGTCGGCGGGGGTGCGGACGTGGGGGGCGGTGGCGAGCCCGTACGCGGCCGCGGCCACGCGGCGGCCGGGGCGCTCGTCGTGGGCCCAGCGGCCGACGGCGCGGGACATCGCGGAGGGCTCGTCCTCCGCGAGGACGGCCAGCAGTTCGTCGGCGCGGGGGTGCGCGGCCTCGACGAGGGCCTCGGTGAGGTCGTCGGGGGCGAGGCCGCGGTGGGTGTGCAGGAGCGCCTGGGCGGCGGTGGCCACGGTGGCCCCGGGGCGGCCGCGCAGCCGGCGGTCGTCGGTGAACCAGGCGCAGAGCAGGGGCAGGACGAGCTGCGGGGCGCGGGCGAGGCGGCGTCCGGCGGCTTCGAGGTAGCGGTGGTCGGAGGGCAGCAGGCGGCGCAGCAGGTCGAGCCGGTCGGACTCGGCCAGCCGGAGCCGGTTCCAGAACCAGCCGCCGAAGTCCTCCGGGCCGACCCGGGCCACGTGCTCGGCGAGGGCGTGCAGGACGGGCAGGTGGGCGGTGGCGTCCGGGGTGCGCAGGAGGGTTCCGCGCAGCAGCCGGGCGGCCCACCAGGCGCGGTCGGGGTGGGCCTCCCCCGGCGGGGCCTCGGCGAAGGCGTTGAGCGCGCCGACCAGCCGGGCCAGGGCCTCCCCGGCCTCGGGTTCGGGGAGGCGGCGCAGGGCTTCGAGCACGGGCCCGATGCGGTGGCGGGGCACGGGCGGGCCGGGGGTGGCGGGGCCGGAGTGCACGAGGGTGTCGAGGGCGCTCGGGACGTCGAGGTGGCAGGCCTGGAGCCAGTCGGAGAGCTCCTCGTGCGCGAAGCGGTAGCCGGGGCCGGCGGGGACGAGCAGGCCCTCGGTGAGGACGGCGGAGGCCCAGCCGGTGCGCCAGGGGAACAGCTCCTCGAAGGCGGCCCGGTCGAGCTGCCCCTGCCCGGGCCCGAGACACCGCCGGGCGGCCTCGTGCACCCGCCCGGCCACCCGAGCGGCCAACCGCCGCACCCCGGGCCCGTACACCCCGCCGCCCACCCCGTCACCGCCGGACCGGCCCCCGACGGGCCCGGTCCAGGCCCCTGCCGCCCCCGCGGTCGCACCGCCGCCGGACCGGCCCCCGGTCGGACCGCCACGGGGACGGCAGGGGGCGGGGGCGGGGCCGCCCCCGGGCC
>NZ_JBEZWL010000233.1:0-7440 GCF_040648015.1 Streptomyces sp. NPDC029216
GGACGGCCTCCGGCGTCCTGCAGGGCCTGGCCAGCGCCCTGCTGGCGGCGGCCCTGGCCGCCGCCGCGCTGTGGGGGCCCGCCCTGAAGGGCCCGGCGGCCGCCGCCGCACGGACGGCCGCCGGCCGGGCCACCGGCTTCGCGGTGGTGCCGCTGCGCCGCCTGCACTCCGGACACGTGGGGGACTACGTCGCCTGGCTGGCCGCCGGACTGGCCGCACTGATGGTGGTGTTCACCCTGCGCACCTGACCCCGGCCTAGACGGTGGCGGTGGCGGAGGCGAGGGTGTCCACGACCTCCGTGAGGCGCCCGTGCCGCCCCAGCACGGCCCGCTGCCGGGCCGCCCCGCTGCCCTCGCGCCGCAGCCGGCGCAGCAGGTCCTCCACCAGCGCCAGGTCCCCGGTGGACTCCAGCCCCGGCGCCGCGCGGGCGAGCAGGCGGTCCACCAGCGTGCCGGCGGGGAGCCGTTCCCCGCTGACGGGGTCGAGCCCCCAGCCGTTCAGCCCCTCGGCCGCGGCGAGCTCGTGGGCGGCCCGCAGCAGCCGGTCGGAGACCTCCGGGGGCGGCTGGTCGCCCTCGGCGTCCGTGAGCAGGCCCTGCGCGAGGCCGCGTACCAGGGCGGCGACGAGGACCACGGTGTCGAGGTCGGCGTTGGTGTCGGCGACCCGGATCTCCAGGGTGGGCACGTGCTCGGAGGGACGGGCGTACCAGTAGAGCATCCGGCGGTCCATCAGGACCCGGTGCTCGACGAGCGCGCCCACGTACGCCTCGTACTGGGCCTCGCGCATCACGGGGGCCGGGCCGACGGTGGGCCAGCGGGAGAACTGCTTGAAGCGGCAACTGTCGAAACCGGTGTCACGGCCCAGGAGGAAGGGGGAGTTGCCGGTGAGGGACTGCAGCACCGGCAGCCAGGGGCGCATCCGGTGGGAGAGGTCCAGGGCGGTGCCCCGGTCCATGGTGCCGAGGTGGACGTGACAGCCGCAGACCAGGCCGTCGTACTGGCCCACCAGCGCGGAGAACGCCCGGGCCATGCGCCGGTAGCGGTCGGTGTCGGTGACGGTCAGCGGCCGGGCGGGCGGCACCGCCGGGGTTCCCGTCGCCACCAGCCGGCACCCGTACTCCTCGGCGGCGGCCACGGCGGTGCGCCGCAGCCGCGCCAGCTCGCCCCGCAGCCGGGCCGTGTCGGCCACGGGCAGCGTGCACACCTCCACCTGCGCGGAGTAGAACTCCGTCTGGACCTGATCCCCGAGCTCGTCCGCGGCCGCCGCGATCACCTCGGGCGCCCGGTCCGCCGGACATCTGCTCTCGCGGTCGACCAGGAGGAACTCCTCTTCCACTCCCATCGTCAGTGCACGCATCGGGGGTCTCCTCGCTCTGGAACCCGGCATATGCCCCCGTAGGCCGCCCGCAGTCGCCCGCGGCAGCCTCGGGCGTCAGCGGTCGTCGCGCATGTCGTCCAGGTCCTCCTCCCGCAGGTCCCGCATCACGTCACGCATCGTCGCGTCCTCCCGGCCCCGCTCGTGCGCTACCTCGTCGGGCGTACGCGGGCGCCCGCCCGTCTTCAGCTGCTCGGGACTCGGCGACCGCCCCCGGATCCGCCGCCCCTCGCCCTTCTCCGGGGCCCGGCCCCGGTCCTGCCCTTCACCGCGCTGCCTGTCACCCATGACGCACACTCCTCACACCCCCCTCCTTGAACGTACCCCCGGGCGTTTGTCTCTACCGCCGCAGGGGCAGAAGCCGACGTGCCGCCCCGTGGTCTCGAACGCGGGGCGGACCACATGCCGGGCCGGGAGGCGGCCGGGCGGCGGGCGGCCCACGATGGAGGGGGAGGCCGAGGTTCCCGCAGGTCCGCCCGGTGCCCGGGCAGCCGGCGGGACGGGCGCCAGTGTGGGGTGCGTGCCGGATGAACGAACGGATCCAGGTCGACGACCTGATCAACAGCGCGGCGCAGGCCGCCGGCGGATGGCTGGGCTCCCTGCCCGTCGCACTCGTGGCCACCAGCGCCAGCGGCACGATCGTCCGCTGGAACCAGGTCGCACAGGAACTCCTCGGCTACGCCCCGCCGCAGATGCTCGGCCACAACATCGCCGACCTCCTCCACCCCGGATCCGACCGCAGCCTGGGCCGCTCCCTGTGGGAGACCGTGGCCACCGGCCGGGGCGTCATGGGCACGGTGACCGCCTGGCACCGCGACGGACACCCCATGGAGCTGGAGATCTGGGCCTCGCCCGTCGCCGACCGGCGGGGGCAGGGGGCCGCCACCGTGCTGGTCTTCGCCGCCGACGCCCCCGCCGCCCGCCGCATCCGCGGCTCCTCCGCGGTGTGGGACGGCCTCTTCGCCCGCTCGCCCGTCGGCATCGCCATCCTCGACACCCAGCTGCGGTTCCTCCAGGTCAACGCCGCCCTCGAAGCCATGAACGGCCTGCCCGAGTCGGCCCACGTGGGACGCCGCCTCGCCGAGATCCTCCCCGCGGTCAACGCCCGCGACATGGAGGACGCCATGCTCCAGGTCCTGGAGACCGGCGAGCCGGTCCTCGACCTCCGCCGCGTCGGACGGACCCCCGCGGAACCCGACCACGACCGGGTCTGGTCCTGCTCCTACGTCCGGGTGGAGGACCCCGCCCACATGCCCATCGGGATCATCGCCTCCCTCGTGGACATCACCGAGCAGCAGCGCGACCACGTCGAGGCCGAAGCGGGCCGGCGCCGGCTCGCCCTGCTCAGCGAGGCCAGCATCCGGATGGGCTCCAGCCTCGACCTGGAACGCACCGCCCAGGAACTCGCCGACCTCGCCGTCCCCCGCCTCGCCGACGCCGTCACCGTCGACGTCCTCGACGCCCTGGCCCGGAGCGAGGAACCCGGCATGGGCCTCACCGGCGGCGTCGCCCTGAGGCGGCTGGGCCGGGCCCCGCTCGGCGGCTCCCGGGTCACGGACATCCTCGCCCCCCTCGGCCGGACCCTCCTCTTCCCCGCCGCCGCCCCCTACACCCAGGCCCTCGCCGGCCGGCAGCCCTTCCTGGTGGCCCGCCTCGACGAGCAGGCCGTCGCCCCCGCCGCCCGGCACACCGCCAGACCCGCGCGGCTGGTCGAGGCGGGAGTGCACTCGTTCGTCATGGCCCCCCTCGTGGCCCGGGACCGTGTCATCGGCGTCGCCAGCTTCTACCGCACCCGCCCCCTCGGCCCCTTCGGCTCCGAGGACGTCACCCTCGCCTCCGAACTCGCCGGCCGCGCCGCCCTCAGCATCGACAACGCGCGGCTCTACCACCGCGAGCACGAGACCGCCGTCATCCTCCAGCGCAGCATGCTGCCCCAGCACATCACCCCGCCGACGGGCATCGCCGTCAGCCACCGCTACCTGCCCGCCAGCGACGTCAACGAGGTCGGCGGGGACTGGTACGACGTCCTGCCCCTGGCCGGCGGCAAGGCCGCGCTGCTCATCGGCGACGTCATGGGCCACGGCATCGGGGCCGCCGCCGTCATGGGCCGCCTCTCCGCCTCCGTACGCTCCCTCGCCCGCCTGGACCTGTCCCCCGTACGCCTGCTGCACCAGCTGGAGGCCGCCCTCGCCGACCTGGCCGAGCCGATGCTGGCCACCTTCCTGTACGTGGTCGTGGACCCCGCCGCCGGCCGCTGCACCGTCACGCGGGCCGGCCACCCGCCGCCCGCGCTCGCCCTCCCCGACGGCACCGTCCGGTTCCTCGACACCCCGCCCGGCGTCCCGCTCGGGGTCGGCGGCATCGCCTTCACCCCCACCGAGGTGGAGGTGCCCCCGGGCAGCCTCCTCGTCCTCTACACCGACGGGCTGATCGAAGCGCGCGGCAGCGACCTCGACGAGCGGCTGGCCGAGCTCGCCCAGCTGCTCACGGATCCGCAGCGGCAGCTTGACCACGTGTGCGACTCGCTGATCACCCACCTGGTCCCGGCGGCGGCCGACGACGACATCGCCCTGCTCGTCGCCCGGGTCGGGGGCTAGGCCGTCTCTTTCGGATCATCGACCGGCAATACTGGGCGTCATCCAAATACGGCCGGAAGCAGATAGCGTGAAATCCGACATATTTCGCATCAGTGCAAGCCTTGCAGCTGCCACCATGACGGCACTCGTCCCGTCCTCTTGCGGGGCAGGCAAACCCGTCGTCACTCCAGAGGCCGTGACTCATTCCGAACTGGTCGGCCGATGGGACGGAGGGCAGGAGTGCAGATCGCCACTTCCGGTCATTCGGCTGCGTGACGATTACACCTTTTCCGTCAAGGATTTTCCGATCGAGTGGGACGGCCCCGTTCCGAACTCGCAGGTGACGCGCCGTTCGACCGACGGGAAATGGCATGCGGTCAACAAGGACCCTGGCCTGACACCATATCTGGTGCTTAAATTCGAGAATGGGAAAGACAACCACTTTCTGCCATTCTATTTGGAGAATGGGGGGCTGTGGATGAGTGGGAGTGTCCCGGTGTATGGGGAGCCGGACCATTCCTACCCATGTCACTACAAACGCACTTCTGCCGACCCTGGGGCCTAGTGTCCTGGTTGGGAGATCCTGTCGCTGTAGCGGCAGATGCGGTCGAGGATTGATTGGCGGTCTTGGTCCATTTGAAGGGCCGGGCTTCGTCGTTCCAGACCTTGGTCCAGTCTTCGAGTGCGGTCTTGAGGCCGTCGAGTGAGCAGAACACTCCCCGTGCCAGGCAGCGCCGTTCCAGCTCGGCGAACCACCGCTCGACCTGGTTGATCCACGACGAGTACGTGGGCGTGAAGTGAAGCTGGAAGCGCGGGTGCGCGAGCAGCCACTTGTGCACCACCGGCGCCTTATGGGCGGAGAGGTTGTCGCAGATCACGTGGACCGCGCGCTCCGCCGTCCGGGTGAACCCAGGGCTCGCTGCGTCAGGGGTGGGTAGGGCAGGCGTCGAGGTTCCGTGCACTGTGCAACGGGCCGATCGTCCTGGCCGCCCCTGGAGGGCTCATGTCCATCGCACGCCGTATCCCCAAGCTGCTCACCGCCGCCTCCGTCGCGGTGCTCCTCTCCGTCGCCGGCGCCGGCCTCGCCGGCCCCGCGAGCGGAGCCACCGCCGCCGCTGCCGAGGCGCCGGCCGCGCCGTCGGCCCGGGCGCCGTTCTTCAACGCGGGCGGGGTCTGGTACCTGTACCAGACCAACGCCACGGTGCGGGTTGACCTCAGGCAGGACAGTGCCGGACAGCTCTTCGGGACGGTCAGCTCCGGCAACACGGTGGGGACGCTCCGGGACGGCAGGGTGGACGGCAACCACATCGAGTTCACCGTCGGCTGGAACCACGGGCCGGTCGGCCGCTACACCGGGGACCGGGGCGGGGACGGGCGGCTGTCGGGGACGACCGTCGACCTGACCAACCCCTCCAGCCAGGCGACCTGGTTCACCGAGCGGACGTTCTGACCGCATGCGCTGAACGGCCCCCGCGGCGGGAGCGCCTGCCGCGGGGGCCTTCGGGTGCCTTGGGGTGCTGCCTGAAGGGTCAGTTCTTGCCGAGGAGGCCGTTCATCCGGGCGATCTCGGCGCTCTGGGAGCTGATGATCGCGGCGGCCATGTCCTTGGCGGGCTGGTACCCGCCGTCCTTCTGCTCGGCCTTGGCCATCGCGACGGCGCCCTCGTGGTGCTTGACCATCAGCTGGAGGAACGCGGTGTCGAAGGCCTTGCCGGAGGACTTGGAGAGCTGGTCCATCTCCTCGCCCGTCATCATCCCGGACATGGAGTGGCCGGTGTGCCCGCCGCCCTCGGCGGGCACCTGCTCGCCCCAGGAGGCCAGCCAGCCGGACAGGGTCTTGATCTCCGGGTCCTGGGCCTTCCTGATCTCCTCGGCGAGCGCCTTGACGTCGGCCGACTCGGCGCGGGTCGCGGCGAGTCCGGCCATCTCCAGGGCCTGGCGGTGGTGCGGGATCATGCCCTGGGCGAAGGCGGTGTCGGCCGGGTTGTTGGCGCCCGTGCCCGCGGAGGCGGAGGCGGAGGCGGAGGCGTCGTGGCCGCCGCTGTGCCCGGAGCCGGCGTCGGACTTCCCCCCGCAGGCGGCGAGGACGAGGGCTGCGGTGGCGGCCGCGGTCAGGACGGCGGTACGGCGGATCAGGGAACGCTTGGCGTACATGGTGGTGCTTCTCCTGTGCTGAGACGTGTCTGGGCTGGGCTGGCCGGCGGAAATGCCGGAGAGCCGCCCTATACGCGCAGGAGCTGCAGTTCGCTGAGGGAGGGTGGCGCCCGCCCGTACACCGCCGCCCCCGACGCTGCCGCGAGCGCGCCCGCCGCCTCGCCGGCGACCCCGCCGGGCGCGGGGACGAGGGCGGGCAGCACGGGTGCACCACCGATGCCGGAAGCCGCGCAGGTCGCGTCGGCATGCTCGGCGTGCCCACCCCCGCGCCCACCGTGCACGGGATCCTCCGCGTGGCTGCCTCCACGGGCGACGGCCGACGCGGGGCCGGAGGCGCCCGGGGTCGTGGCCGCGGAGTCGGCGGTGGCCGGTGTGGCGGCCTGGATGCGGGACGGGTCCGGCGTCGTGGCCCCGGTGTGGGCGGTGGCCGGTGTGGCGGCTTCGGCGTGGGAAGGGGCCGTGTGCGCGGCCTTGGCGTGGGCGGCGTCCGGCGTTGCGGGCCTGGTGGTTTCGGGGTCCGGCGTCGCGGGTTCGGGGAGGTCCGCGGGTTCTGCGCGAGCGGTGGAGGTGCGCGGGGGTGACCCGGTGTGGGACGAGGCCGTCGGGTGGGACTGCGGGAGTCCGCCCGGGCCCAGGCCGTGCATGGCCACCAGGCCCGTCAGCACGGCCAGGACGAGCAGCAGGAGGGCGGGCAGGCCGGAGGGCTTCCCCACTCCTTGCGCCCGCGTTCTCATGCGGCGCATGCTATGCCACCGCCCGGACATACTCCAAAGGGGTAGGGGGTATCTCACCCCTGGTCCGCCGGGCGGCCCCGGTGCAGCTCCAGCGGTCCCGTCCCTGCCGCCAGGGCCTTGAGGCAGGCCTTGATCTGCCGCCGCAGATGCGGCTTGACCAGCCCGCGCAGCTCCTCGCGGCGCACGGTCCGCCACTCCAGCAGCTCGGTGGGATCCAGCCGGATCCGGGCCAGGGCGGCCGCGTCGAGCACCCCGCCGTCGTAGAGGAAGCGCACCCGCGCCGGGTAGCCCGGCCGGTGGGACCAGTTGACGGCGAGGAGCCGGCCGGGGGCCACGTCCAGCCCGATCTCCTCGCGGACCTCCCGCGCGGCGGCGGCCCGCGGGGTCTCCCCGAGGTCGCTGTCGACCCCGCCGCCGGGCAGCAGCCAGCGGCCCGGCTCGCCGTAGCCGGGCCGGACCAGCAGCACCCGGCCGGCCCCGTCCCTGAACAGCACGTTCGCCGCGGTCAGGGCCTTGGGCCGGGCGCACGGGCGACGGCTGCGCCTGCTGCTCGCGCGGGAGCTGGTGGAGGAGCTGGACCTGGCCGTGCCGGTCGGCCGGCTG
>NZ_JBEZWL010000234.1:0-7351 GCF_040648015.1 Streptomyces sp. NPDC029216
CCCGGACCGCCCGGTGCAGATCGTCGTCGCGGGCAAGGCGCACCCGGCGGACGACGGCGGCAAGCGGCTCGTCCAGGAGCTCGTGCGCTTCACACCGGCGGGCCGGTCCGGGCCCGTTCCGCACGTTCCACTCTGGCCCTCGTCTGTCGCTGGCGGCTCTAGACCGCTCCCGTAAGCCCGTTCGCAGAGGCCTGCGCACACCCCACGGGGAACTCGGCCCTGCCGCGGCACGACCCTTCCCGAGAGCGACCACCGACGCACCATCAAACGAGAGCGGAACCATGCATTCTTCGGCCCCCGACGTCACCCCTCCCGACCGCACCACCCTGTCCGGACTGGTCGGCAACACCCCCCTGCTGCGCGTCTCCGAGCCCCTGTCCCCGGCGGGGCGCGGCTTCTGGGCGAAGCTGGAGGGCTTCAACCCCGGCGGCATCAAGGACCGTCCCGGCCTGCACATGGTCGAGCGCGCCCGGGCCCGGGGCGACCTGCGGCCCGGCGCCCGCGTCATCGAGTCCACCAGCGGCACCCTCGGCCTCGGCCTGGCCCTGGCCGGCATGGTCCACGGACACCCCGTCACCCTGGTCACCGACCCCGGCCTGGAGCCCTCGATGACCCGGCTGCTGACCGCGTACGGAGCCCGGGTCGACGTCGTCTCCGAACCCCACCCCACCGGCGGCTGGCAGCAGGCGCGCCGGGACCGCGTCACCGAGCTGCTGGGGCAGCACCCCGGCTCCTGGTGCCCGGACCAGTACAACAACCCGGACAACACCACCGCGTACACCCCGCTGGCCCTCGAACTGGCCACCGAGCTGGGGCACATCGACGTCCTGGTGTGCAGCGTCGGCACCGGGGGCCACTCGGCGGGCGTCTCGCGGGTGCTGCGCCAGTTCTACCCCGAGCTGAAGGTGGTGGGCGTCGACACCGTCGGCTCCACCATCTTCGGCCAGCCCGCCCGCACCCGGCTGATGCGCGGCCTCGGTTCGAGCATCTACCCCCGCAACGTGGCCTACGAGCAGTTCTCCGAGGTGCACTGGGTCGCCCCGGGCGAGGCCGTGTGGACCTGCCGCGAGCTGGCCTCCTCCCACTACGCCACCGGCGGCTGGAGCGTGGGCGCGGTCGCCCTCGTCGCGGGCTGGCTGGCCCGCTCCCTGCCGGAGGAGACCCGGATCGCGGCGGTCTTCCCCGACGGCCCCCAGCGCTACCTCGGCACGGTCTACGACGACGACTACTGCGCGGCCCACGGCCTGCTGGACTCCCCGCCGGCGGCGGAGCCCGACACCATCGGGCGGCTGGACGAGAAGGAGGTCACGCGATGGACGCGCTGTGCCTCCGTGGTCGACCCGCTCACCCTCACCCCGGCGGAGGTGCGCGCCTGATGAAGGGAACCCTCGCGCAGGTCCGTTCGTACGAGCGCAGCGTCCAGCTGCTGATGGTCAACCAGTTCACCATCAACCTGGGCTTCTACATGCTCATGCCCTACCTGGCCGCCCATCTGGCCGGCCCGCTCGGGCTGGCCGGCTGGACGGTCGGGCTGATCCTCGGCGTCCGCAACTTCAGCCAGCAGGGCATGTTCCTCATCGGCGGCACCCTGGCCGACCGGCTCGGCTACAAGCCGATGATCGTCGCGGGGCTGGCGCTGAGGATCGCCGGATTCGCCACGCTCGGCCTGGTGGACTCCGTGCCCGCGCTCATCGCCGCCTCCGCGGCGACGGGCCTGGCCGGGGCCCTGTTCAACCCGGCCAGCCGGGCCTATCTGGCGGCCGACGCGGGCGAGCGCCGCGTCGAGGCCTTCGCCCTGTTCAACGTCTTCTACCAGGCCGGGATCCTGCTGGGCCCGCTGGTGGGCATGGTGTTGACCGGGGTCGACTTCCGGGTCACCTGCCTGGTGGCGGCCGGGATCTTCGCGGTGCTGAGCCTCGTACAGATCCGGGCCCTGCCGCAGCGGCGCGGCGACGACTCCGCGCGGCGCGCGCAGGGACCGCGGGAGGGGGTGCTGGCGCAGTGGCGCGGGATCCTGCGCAACCGCCCGTTCCTGCTGTTCTCGGTGGCCATGATCGGCTCGTACGTGATGACCTTCCAGGTGTACATGGCGCTGCCGCTGGAGGTCCGGCGCATCGGCGGCGAGGGCCGTTTCGGCACGGCCGCGGTGGCGGTGCTGTTCGCCGTCTCCGGGCTGAGCACGATCCTGTTCCAGACCCGGGTCACCGCCTGGTGCAGGGCCCGGATGGAACCCGGCCGGGCGCTGGCGTGGGGGCTGCTCGCCATGGGCGCGGCCTTCCTGCCGCTGCTTGCCGCCACGGCCTTTCCGGTACCGGAGTCGGTGACGGGGACGCGGCTGCTGGCGGCGGTGCCGCCGGCGCTCGCGGCACTGCTGCTGGCCGTGGGGACGATGATCGCCTACCCCTTCGAGATGGACACCATCGTCCGCCTCTCCGGGGACCGCCTGGTCGCGACGCACTACGGGCTGTACAACACCGTCTGCGGCGTGGGCATCGCGCTCGGGAACCTGCTCACGGGGGCGGCGCTGGACGCGGCCCGCGCGGCGGGGATGTCGGCGCTGCCCTGGCTCGCGCTGTCCGCCCTCGGGCTCGGCTGCACGGCCGCACTGTACGGGCTCCATCGCACGGGCCGGCTGGCACCGCCCGAGCGCGGGACCCCCGCCCGGGAGGCCGTGGCCGCCTGAGCGGCTCCCGCGCCCCGGCAGGCCCTCGTGCCTCCGGGGCGCGTGGTCTTCCGCACCGGGTGCGCGGGCGGCGCCCCGTGCGAACCCCGCCCGCGGCCCGGCGCGCGGGCGGGCCGGCGCGAGCCCTCCGGCGGCCGGACGCGCCGCCACCCCGGGTGTTTCGGCCAGAGCAGGCGGGGTGTCCGGCCGAGCCCCGGCGATCTTGTTGGCCCGGCCGGCCCGGCTCGCTAGAACTGTTCCCGTCGGGGGCAGCGCCGGTCGCGCCGCGAGGTCTCCCGGCCCCGCCCCCGTCCCCGGCGCGCAAGGAGACCCGGCCGTGTCCACCGTTCCCCTCGGGGTCCTCGACCTCATCCCGATCCCCTCCGGCTCCACCGCCGCCGACGCCCTGCACCACAGCATCGACCTGGCCCGGCAGACCGAGCGGTTCGGCTACGCCCGCTACTGGTTCGCCGAGCACCACCTCAACCCCGGCGTCGCGGGCACCTCCCCGGCGGTGGTCCTGGCGCTGACCGCCTCCGCCACCTCCTCGATCCGGATCGGCTCGGGCGCCGTCCAGCTCGGTCACCGCACCGCGCTGTCCACGGTGGAGGAGTTCGGCCTGATCGACGCGCTCCACCCGGGCCGCCTCGACCTGGGCCTGGGCCGCTCGGCGGGCCCGCCGGCGCCGCGCCCCGCCGGACACGAGCCCTTCGAGGGGTACACCCCGAACGGTCTGCGGATCCCGCAGCGCTTCTCCTTCGCCCCTCTGCTCGGCCACCCGAACGTGGCCCTCCACCAGAAGCTGCTGAACCTGCCCGGCGCCCGCCCGCAGGACTACGGGGAGCAGGTCGACGACGTACTCGCGCTGCTGCGCGGGGAGTACCGGTCCGCGGAGGGCGTCGCGGCGCGCGCCGTCCCCGGGGAGGGGGCGGACGTGGAGGTGTGGATCCTCGGCAGCAGCGCCGGGCAGAGCGCGGAGACGGCCGGCCGGCACGGCCTGAGGTTCGCGGCGAACTACCACGTCACCCCGGCGACGGTGCTGGAGGCGGCCGAGGGCTACCGGGCCGCGTTCAAGCCGTCGGCCGAACTGGAGCGGCCGTACCTGAGCGTCTCCGCCGACGTGGTCGTGGCCCCCGACGACGCCGAGGCGCGGGAGCTGGCCGCCGGGTACGCGCCCTGGGTGCACAGCATCCGCACCGCCCGGGGCGCCATCCCCTTCCCCTCCCCCGACGAGGCCCGCGCGCTGACGGCCGACTGGTCCGAGGCCGACCACGCCCTGGTCGCCGACCGGGTGGAGACACAGTTCGCCGGCTCGCCGCGGACGGTGGCCGACCACCTGGAACGGCTCCAGGAGGCCACCGGGGCCGACGAGTTGATGGTCACCACGATCACGCACGACCACGCGGACCGGGTCCGCTCGTACCGCCTGCTGGCGCAGGAGTGGAGCCGCCGCTGACACCGGGGCGCGGGCACCCGCCGGGCCCGGATCTCCGTCACGGCGCACGGAGTACTACTCTGTGCGACGTGACGATGCAGAAGGGCGTCGAGGTGAACGTCGACGCGATGATCGAGGACCTCCGCACGCTCGTCGAGGTCGAGTCCCCCTCGCGCGACGTCAACGCCCTTGCCGCGTCGGCCAAAGCCGTCGCCGGGATCATCGAGCAGCGTCTGGGCGGCCAGGCGGTCCTGGTCGAGAGCGAGGCCGGTCCGCACGTCCACTGGTCGGGCGGCGGAGAGCCCAAGGTGCTGCTCCTGGGCCACCACGACACGGTGTTCCCGCTCGGCACCCTGGAGCGCCGCCCGTTCACGGTCCGGGACGGACGGGTCACCGGCCCGGGGGTCTTCGACATGCTGGGCGGCATCGTGCAGGCGGTCCACGGGCTGGCGACGCTCGCCGACCGGTCCGGGGTCGAGATCCTGATGACCGCCGACGAGGAGGTCGGCTCCCGGTCCTCCCGCGCCCTCCTGGAGGAACGCGCCCTCGCCTGCGGGGCCGTCCTGGTCCTGGAGGGCGCCGCGGACGGCGGGGGCCTCAAGACCGGCCGCAAGGGCTGCGGCGCCTTCCAGGTCTCGATCGCCGGCCGGGCCTCCCACGCCGGGCTGGAGCCCGCGGCCGGGATCAACGCCCTGGTCGAGGCGGCCCACCAGGTCCTGGACATCACGGCGATCGGCCGTCCCGAGGCCGGTACGACCGTCACTCCGACCGTCGCGGCCGCCGGCACCCTGGAGAACGTCGTTCCCGCGGCGGCCACCATCGTGGTCGACGTCCGGGTCGAGACGGCCGAGGAGCGCGAGCGCGTGGAGTCCGCCTTCGCGGCGCTGGCCCCGCACCTGGCCGGGGCGCGGATCTCGGTGGAGGGGTGCATCACCCGGCCCCCGATGCCCGAGTCGGCGGCGGCCGGCCTGTTCGCGGTGGCGCAGCGGCTGCTGCCCGGCATCGAGGCCCGGGCGGTGGGCGGCGGCAGCGACGGCAACTTCACGGCCGCGCTGGGCGTGCCGACGCTGGACGGCCTCGGGGCGGTCGGCGGGGGCGCCCACGCCGACCACGAGTACGTGGTGATCGAGGCCATGGCCGAGCGGGCGCACCTCGTCGCCGGCCTGGTGGCCACGCTGCAGAACGCCTGAGACGCCCTGGCCGCCGGGCCCGTCGCAGGACGGGCCCGGCGTGCGTCCGGCGGGTGCGGGCCCCCGCCGGCGGGTCAGACGCGGTCGGCCGCGATCAGGACGTACTGGAACGAGCCGTCCCTGTACGACTCGATGAACGCCTCCTCGATCCCGGTGACCAGGGAGGACGTGGCACGCAGCTCCCAGTAGGGCAGGGTCTCGGGGGTCAGGTCGATCACGGCCTGCGGGACGAGGCGGTTGTCGGCCATGGCGCGCAGGTACTCGCGGCGGGAGTGGATGTTGCACTCGAAGTGGGCGTTGATCTGGGAGACCCACTTCGAGGGCTGCCCGTAACGCGGGTTCCAGCAGCCGGTGATGGTGACGTAGCGGCCGCCGACCGCGAGCACGCGGGAGTGCTCGGCCATCAGGTCGTGCAGGTCGACGTACATGCTCGACTCGTTGTTCCAGGAACCGGCGGCCTGCCCGGTCTCGAAGGGCATGTCGAGCATGTTGCAGACCCGGGAGTGAACCGATTCCTCGATGCCCAGTTCGCGTGCGCGGTTGTTCCCGAAGTCGGCCTGCTTGGCGGAGAGCGTCACGCCCTCGACCTTGCAGCCGAAGCGCTGATGGGCCATGACCATCGAGCCGCCGCGGCCGCAGCCGGCGTCCACGAGCACGTCGTCGCGCCCGATCGGGCCGAGGTGGTCCAGGAGGAGTTCGGCCTGTGCCGATTCCAGCCGGTGCAGTTCGGCGACCAGCTTCTTCTCGTACTCACTGTCCTCGGTGTCCCCGAGGGCGGCGTGGTCGACGGCGCCGATGCCGTAGTGGTGGTGGTAAAGGCCGTCCACGTCGCCCAGGCGCAGGTTCACGGGCCTGGCCTCTTCGTTCCAGTAACGGGCGATGTCGCCCTGGTAGGGGGTCACGGGTGCGGGGATGAACGGGGTGGTGCTGACGGTGCTGGTCATGGAATATGTCCCCTCGTTTACCAGAAATCGGGCAGGGTGTATCGATAGGTGTTGGACGAGTGCCAGTAGTGGTTGCCGTCGACCCAGGTGGCCACGCCCTTCAGGAAGCGGGCCACGCGCGGGTCGGGGCAGGCCACGGCCAGTTCGGCGGCCGCGGCCTCGAACTCGTGCATGAGGTCGTTGTGGACCTCGACCGCCTTCAGGTAGGCCTCCTTGTCGGAGAGCCGTTCCTTCTCGGCGATGACCACGGGCAGGTTCAGGTGCCGGCCGGGGCTCCTGAGTTCCTTCATGTAGGAGTAGAGGTCGTTGGAGATGGTGGTGGCGTTGCCGGCGAGCGCGATGACCCGCTGCATGGCGGGCAGCGCGTGGAAGTCCGCCGGAAGTTCGTAGCCGCCGACGGTGTCGGTGATCGTGGGGCAGGGGCGGAAGTTGTTGAACTGGCGCATGGCCAGGTACTCCCACACCTCCGGGACGTACTCCGTCTCGTCCCAGGAGGCCTCGGCGAGGTACCCCATGTGCAGCCGGGCCATGTCGTGCCGGAACCGGTCCGCCTGGGACGGGCTGGCCGCCGCGGTGAAGTACGCCATGGCCGACCGGTAGGAGCGGCGCGCGGCGTCCGAGGAGAGCGACTCCTCCCACGCCGGCTGGTACTCCTTCGTCGTGTGGACGGGGTCGAGGGCGGTGTGCGCCATGAGCAGCTTCCCGCCGACGTCCGGGGTGGTGGCCCCGTCCTCGCAGTAGGCGTCGTCGACCACGTTCTCGGCGACCATCAGCCGGGCGGCGAGCATCAGGTGGTCGAGGGTGGGCGCGTCCGGATGGCAGGCGACCATGTAGCGGCTCACGGAGAAGCCGTCGAACTGGTCCTCCCATTCCGGGGGGAACGCCCGGACCTCGTCCACCGCCCAGCTCTTGATCCGCCGGCTGAGCTCCTCCACCCGGACGGGGTCCGGCTCGGGTACCGGGTGGTGGTAGAGGCCCGGGATCGGCCGGCTGGCCGCCACCGGCACCGCGGCGGCCGGGGGTTCCTGCGGCCGGGCCCAGTGCAGGGCCACCGTGCCCAGGCCGCTGGGTCCGCGCAGGACCCGCTGCAGGGCGGCCGGCGAGTGCGCGGGCCCGGCGG
>NZ_JBEZWL010000235.1:0-7234 GCF_040648015.1 Streptomyces sp. NPDC029216
TGAGACTTCGAACACCTCACCCAACGGCACGGGAGCCCTGTCCGTTGCGGGCACCAAGGTCATCACCCGATCGGTGACCACGCTGAAAAGGCTCACTGACATGGGACGGTGCTTTGGGGTGGGGGTACTGATATGGCGCGGTAGAGGCGCAGGTCGCTTCGTCAGCTGGCCAGGATCACGGAGGCGACCGTCCGCCATCCCGCGTCGGTACGGGCGGCCAGGTAGAGCACACGGACACGCTGGAACTCCCGCCCCTGGCTGTCCTGGCGCGCCCAGGTCACCTCGATTTGCGCGGCCCGCTCGTTGAGCACGCGTACCACCGGGTCGAGGGCCTTGCTGCCCCCGTAGTCGGCGTCGCACAGTGCGTGCAGCTCGTGTGCGAGTCCCTGGGAGAGCGCCTCGGCGGAGGTGAGAGTGATGTGGGCCGTGCCCGTGGTCATGCTGATCGGCACCGAGAAGTAGTCTAGGAGCGGCTCGGGATCGGTGCTCCCCTTTGCTGCCAGTCTGATGAACGTCTCGACGTAGCTGTCGAACCATGCCTGTGCTTCGTTCGCGACGGCGGCCAGATCGGTGTGCGTCATGATTTCGTGACCCTTCTTGCAGAGATTTCAGGTGCGGGCTTCTTGGAGGGGAGTGCGCTTTGCCGTCGTGTCACCGGTTCGCGAACGCGTTGGTGCCGGTCAGCCGGGCGGACAGGGTCCACAGGCGTGCGGCCTGTTCGGGGTCGACCGCGTAGGGCCTGACTCCGGGTGCGTCGTCCTGGGAAAGCGGGGCGATGTCGCAGTCGTTCAGGTAGACGCCGCCGGTGTGGGCCAGCTGCGGGGAGGTGGCCGCCCAGACCTGGGTGGCGGCACCCTGCTCGGGGGTCTTGAAACTGGGGGCCGTGTTGCCCTGGTCGTCGATCCAGCCGAAGGCGATCATCTCCTCGCGGGTCATGTGCCGCTGGAGCGGGGTCATGACGGCACCGGGGGCGACGGCGAAGGCCCGCACCTGGTGCTCGCGGCCGAGCGCGTCGAGGTGGACGGCGAACAGCGCGATCGCGGTCTTGGACTGGCCGTAGGCGACGGCCTTGTCATAGTCGTTTGCGAACATGACGTCGTCCCAGCGGATCGGCGAGTAGCGGTGTCCGGCAGAGCTGAGCGCGACCACGCGCGCGCCGCCGTCGGCTGCCAGGGCGGGCCACAGCCGGTTCGTGAGTGTGTAGTGGCCCAGGTGGTTGGTGGCGAACTGCGCCTCCCAGCCGGGTCCGAGGCGGGTCTCGGGCAGGGCCATCACGCCGGCGTTGTTGATGAGGATGTCGATGCTGCGGCCGCTTGCCAGGAACTCGTCCGCGAAGGTGTGCACGCTGGCCTGGTCGCCCAGGTCGAGACGGCGCACCTCGACCCCGTCCACTGCGGTGAAGGCTTCCGCGGCCGCTTCCGGGCGGCGGACGGCTGCGACGACAGTCGCGCCGGCGCCCCGCAGGGCGCGCGTGGTCTCCAGCCCCAGTCCGGAACTACCGCCGGTCACGACTGCGAGCTTTCCGGTGAGGTCGAGGCCGGCCAGGACGTCGGCCGTGGTGCTGCGGGCCCCGAAGCCGGAACCGATGGGCTGCTGTGCTGTCATGATCGCCATTCCTTGCGCGTGGAGCGTCACGGTCAACGCCGTAACCGGGGAGTTCCCCGGTTAATCATGACGGTAAGCGGGGAACTCCCCGGTTGTCCAGTTAGACTGGTCCCCCGATGAAGGGAGCAGCCTTGACCACCAAGCCGAGCGTGTTGCGCGCCGATGCCCGCCGTAACCGGGAGCGCATCCTCGAAGCGGCCGTACGCGCCTTCTCCGAGAAGGGCCCGGACGTCGCGATCGACACGATCGCCAAGGCCGCGGGTGTCGGCTCGGCCACGCTCTACCGCCACTTCCCCACGCGCGAGGCGCTCGTCGAGGCGGCCTACCGCAACGAGCTGGCCCGCGTCTGCGACAGCGCCGCGAAGCTGCTGGCCGACAACCCGCCCGACCGGGCGATCCGCCTGTGGATGGACGACTTCATCGACTACCTGGCTGCCAAGCAGGGCATGGCGGACGCGCTGCGGGCCGCGGTCGCATCCGGTGCGGACCCCTTCGCCGAGACCCTCGGCAAGCTCGCCACCGCGCTGGGCACCCTGCTGCACGCCGGCGCCGACGCCGGTCTCCTGCGCCCGGGCATCGACCCCTTCGATGTCGGCTTCAGCCTGGCCGGCATAGGGCTGATCACCAGCGCTCCCGACCAGCGCGAACGGGCCGGACGCCTCCTCGACCTGCTCCTTGACGGCCTCCGGTACGGAGCGGACGGATCGGCGTCCAGCTCGTGACCCGGCTTTGGCCGCAATCCTCGCCGGCTTTGTGACGTCAGCGGTCCAGCAGCCCCGACCGCGTTGCGGAGCGCGAGCCACTGACACGGGTCAGGAGATGCGAAACAGGCTCTGAGCTTGCCGTTTAACCTCCGGTGCCCGACGGGGCAGGTTCGATCGGTGTGGCGAGGGTTACTTGGGCGGTCCATGACCAGGGCTCCGGGGGCGGATCCCAGGTCACCTTGACGTCGGTGTCGTGGACGTCGCGTGCGAGTTCCACCACCATGACTGCCGCAGCGGCTCGCGTGTCCTGCGGGTCAGCGTTGATCGGTCGACCCTCGTTCGACGTCGGACCATAAACGTCAAGCTCAGGCCCGAACGGCTGGGTTCGTCCCTAGTCTTCGTCGATCATGCGGATGAACTCCACAGGGCCATTGTCGTCGCTGTGGAGGATGCGAGTGGTCTCCTCAATCGTGACGTCAGGGACGCGGCCTACGTCCTCGGGGTCGACGGACAAGTCGCCGGACAGCACGTTGTCCTCATCGATGAGGCGAATGATTCGCGGATCAGTGATTCGCGAATCATCTGCTTGGGCAGTCCCGGTGATCGCCAATGCAGCCCCGGCCAGGGCGATAACGGCAAGTACACGTTTGGTGGTATTCATTCCCGGCAAACGATCTACGACCCCCGAGGTCACTCTGGTTGACGACGACGCCATCCACCAGATGCCGTGCTGGGATTGGCCTACTGTCCTCCGATGTCCCCCGCAGCTTGCCGGACGTGAGCGCAGCCTCGGCCGGGCATGACCCGCCACACCCTCCCACCCGAATGGGTGGCACTAGCCAGCAGCATCGCTTGCGCTTTCGCCAGCGAGAAAGCAGGGCCAAACCCTGCGTGAAGGCTGGCGGTCATGCTGCTGTTCCCGCCAGCGGGCCCGCATGCGGGATTGCTGAGCTTGACGTTTATGGTCCGACGTCGAACGAGGGTCGAACTTGTTCTGTGTTTTCCCAGTTCACCAGCGGTGTGAGATTCCGCGGGCCGATTCTGTGCTGAGCGACAGCGCAGTACGGAGGCCGGGATCGTGGGGCTGGTCGAGCATGAGGTTCAACGAGACGCGTTCACGGTGGCGGCGGAGTTCCGCTCGGAGTTGTACGCGTGCCTGACCGCGCGGAGCGATGCCCTGTTCGAGCTGTGCGACGCGTTGCTATGCACCGACGGTCCGGTCCGCACCCTCGTGGACCTGGCGCTCGCTCCCGAGCATCGACGCGGGCACGGGGCCTTGTACTCCGGGATCAACCACGGCCGGATTGACCTCGCCAGGCTGAGGCGGGCACTGACCAGTGTCCCGCTTCCCCGAGCCGGCGACGGTCGGCTCGTTCTGGCGGTGGACGTCTCCCTGTGGCTGCGGCCGGACGCCGACACCTCCTCGGACCGCTCCTTCTGCCATACCTTCGGGCGGGGCCTGGGCAAGCACCAGATGGTGCCCGGCTGGCCGTACTCGATCGTCGCCGCCCTGGAGACCGGCCGGACCTGGTGGACCGCGCTGCTGGACGCGATCCGGCTGGAACCCGGCGCCGACTTGGCCGCGGTCACCGCCAGCCAGGTCCGAGACGTCGTCCAACGTCTCGTGGACGCCAGCCAGTGGTGTGAGGGCGACCCGGAGGTCTTGGTCGTGCTGGACGCGGGCTACGACGCGCCCCGCATCGCCCACCTCTTGGCAGACCTGCCGGTGGAGGTGCTGGGCCGGCTCCGTTCGGACCGGGTGATGCGCAAGCCCGTTCCGGTGCCGTGGATCTGCCCGCCGCAGGGCGGGCGCCCGCCCAAGCATGGCGGTGAGTTCGTCTTCGGCCGACCCGAGAGCTGGGGCGAGGTCACCGCGGCGACCGTCACCAACACCGACCGGTACGGGACCGCGACCGCGCAGGCATGGGACCGGCTGCACCCTCGGCTGACCCGACGGGCGGCCTGGCTCGACCACGAGGGCCCGCTGCCCATCATCGAGGGCACCGTAATCCGGCTGGCAGTCGAAAAACTGCCCAGCGGCGGGGTGAACAAGCCTGTCTGGCTGTGGTGGTCGGGCACCGGCGCCGGCCCCGCCGACGTCGACCGGTGCTGGCAAGCGTTCCTCCGCCGCTTCGACGTGGAACACACGTTTCGTCTGCTCAAGCAGACTCTCAGGTGGACCCGGCCCAAGCTGCGGGACTCGGCGGCGGCAGACCGCTGGACCTGGCTCGTCTTGGCCGCACACGCTCAGCTCCGCCTCGCCCGCCCACTCGCACGCGACCTCCGGCGTCCCTGGGAACGACCCGCGGAACCGACCAGACTCACCCCCGCCCGGGTCCGTCGAGGGTTCAGGAACCTGCTCGCGAAGACGGGCACGCCAGCGGGTGCACCAAAACCCACTCGCCCCGGCCCCGGACGCCCGGTCGGCTCGAAGAACCGACAGCCCGCCACCCGCTACAACGTCGGACGCGTCCTCGCCACCGGCGAGCCCTACGGCCGCCCCGCTCACCACAAGAAAGGCACCAAACCGCGCCGAGGCAGCAGCCCCGCGACCCCCGTTCATCGCCACGATCCCGACGATGTTGGATAGCGGCATGGTGAGACGCAAGAAGGAGAAGAAGAAGCGCCCCACCTGGGGCATTCCGAAGGGGATCGTCCTGCTGGCGACACCGGAGGGCTGGCGCTTCATGATCCAACCCGTGGAAGGCGGCATGCTCTGCGGGCGCCTGGACATTCCGATCAACACTGACCCGCAGGACGCGCGAGCCGCTGCGGCAGTCATGGTGGTGGAACTCGCACGCGACGTCCACGACACCGACGTCAAGGTGACCTGGGATCCGCCCCCGGAGCCCTGGTCATGGACCGCCCAAGTAACCCTCGCCACACCGATCGAACCTGCCCCGTCGGGCACCGGAGGTTAAACGGCAAGCTGAGAGGGCGTTTAGCTCTCATCTATAGTCATTCACCCTAGTTTGCAGCGAGTGGCTGGTGTGACATGAGAGGGAAATGGTGCTGACGTGATGGCAGGGGCTGCGAGGTCTCTGTTGCGCCCCATCTACTCCTGTTTCATCCCAACGGGAGCCGGTTCGCTACGAATGCCTCAGCTTCCGTCGCCCGCGCCCTGCCGGGACAAACGCGACCGTCGTCTCCTGGGAAGTATGAGCGAACGCCGGCGGTATCCCAGCGACCTGTCCGATGCCCGGTGGGTCCTGGTGGAGCCGATGCTGACGAACTGGCGGGACGACAAGGCCCGCCACGGTCTCAACATCGGCACCCCGCCCCAGCACAACCTACGCGACCTGCTCGACGCGATCCTCTACGTGGCCCGCACCGGCATCCCCTGGCGCTACCTCCCGCACGACTACCCGCACTGGAACACCGTCTACCACTACTTCGGCCGCTGGGAGAAGGACGGCATCTTCGAGCAACTCAACGCCCTGCTCCGACGCCGAGTCCGAGAGAACGAGGGCCGCAACCCAGAACCGACCGGCTTCGTGATCGACGCGCAGAGCGTGAAGACCTCCACCAACGTCCCCGTCCGTGAACAGGGCGCTGACGTGGGCAAAAAGATCGTCGGCCGCAAGCGGAGCATCATCATCGACACCACCGGCCTGATGCTAACCGCACTCGTCACCGCCGCCAGCATCCAGGACTCCGTTGTCGGCGAGCGCCTCCTCAGCCGCCTCGCCGCCGACCACCCCGGCATCCGCAAGGGCTGGGCCGACCGCGGCTACCGCGAATACCTTGTCGACCACGCCGCCCACCTCGGCATCGACCTCGAGGTCGTCCGCCGCGCTTCCGGCACCAAGGGCTTCACCGTCCTGCGCCGCAGGTGGGTTGTCGAGCGCACGCTGGGTTAAGCGCGCTGGTCAGAGGCCCAGTTGGGGCGGAATCGAGGCCGGGGTGTGTGCTCTGATGGGTCCGTCCTGCGAGCGCAGCCGGCACGCTTGCTCGCAGGCCACAGGTGGTTCTGCCGCGAGGTCCTCCAGGTGCTGAGGTCTCAGGAGTTATTGAGGTCGGCGCTTCAGGGTGACGGCTGCGGTCCCACCCGTCGGCGGCGTGACCGCCTGGACGCGGCGGCTAGGCTGCGGAGCATGCTCGTGGCCGCTGCCGTCTGTCCCTGCCTGCCATCGCTCACGTTCGCGACGGACGTGAGCGCGCCTGCCGCGCCGGAGCGGCTGCGCGCGGCGTGCGCGGAGGCGGTGGCAGCCGTACTGGCCGAGGATCCCGAGATCGTGGCCGTGGTCGGCCCCGGTACGCGATCCTTTCTCCACGAGGAGGGAGCCCTGCGGCTTGGCCACGGCCGGGCCGCGGAGGCACCGACGAGCAGGCTTCCGGTGGCGCTCAGCGTCGGTTCGTGGCTGCTCCAACAGGCAGGCTGGACCGGTCCGGTGCGCGCCTACGAGCTGGACGACGCCCGGAGTTGGCCCACGAACGGCGAGGACGGCGTCCATCTGGCGGGATGGGCGGACCGCGTAGGGCTGCTGGTGATGGGGAACGGTCCGACCCGCGCCGGCGCGGACGGAGCCCGGCGCCCCGACCCGCGGGTCGAGGAGATCGACGCGGGCATCGCTGCCGCGCTGGCCGGCGGTGACGTGGACGGATTCTTCCCGACCATGGACGAGGATCTCGCTCGTGAGCTAAGGGTGTCGGGCCGCTCCCCCTGGCAGCTGCTGGACAGGGCCGACTGGGACCTGACTACTCACCGTCTCCTGTACGCCGAGACCGTGGACAGCGTCAGCTGCTTCGTGGCGACTTGGTCACCCTGAAGCGCTGACCTCAGTATCTACTTCCGGCGTCGCAGGGCGTAGGAGACCGCGACGACGGCGACTAGGGGTTGTCGTCAAAGTGTCAGGCCCACATCAGGATCGATGCGAGGGTGATGGCTGCCTTGTAGGACTGGGCGGTCTTGTCGTAGCGGGTGG
>NZ_JBEZWL010000236.1:0-7023 GCF_040648015.1 Streptomyces sp. NPDC029216
CACCCTCCCGCCCCTCCCCCCGAACCTGCTCCCGGGCCTGGGCATCCAGGCGGAGGACGCCGAGTAGCCACACACGAACGCCGGCGGGGCTGGAAGATCCAGCCCCGCCGGCGTTTGAGGCGTGGGGTCTGGGGGCGGAGCCCCCAGGACACGCACGGTCAGAAGAACACGGACCGCCGCTGCACGAGCAACTTGTACAGCGTGTGCTGAATCCGCTCCCGCACCTCATCCGTCAGGTTGAACATCAGCATCGGATCCTCCGCCGCCTCCGCCGCATACCCGTCCGTCGGAATCGGCTCCCCGAACTGGATCGTCCACTTCGTCGGCAGCGGCACCGCCCCCAACGGCCCCAGCCACGGGAACGTCGGCGTGATCGGGAAGTACGGCAGCCCCAGCAGCCGCGCCAGCGTCTTCGCGTTGGCGACCATGGGGTAGATCTCCTCCGCCCCCACGATCGAACACGGCACGATCGGCGTCCCCGCCCTCAGCGCCGTCGAGACGAACCCGCCCCGCCCGAACCGCTGGAGCTTGTACCGCTCACCGAACGGCTTCCCTATTCCCTTGAAGCCCTCCGGCATCACCCCGACGAGCTCCCCGGCCTCCAGCAGCCGCTGCGCGTCCTCCGCGCACGCCAGCGTGTGACCGGCCTTGCGCGCCAGCTCGTTGACCCCCGGCAGCATGAACACCAGGTCCGCCGCCAGCAGCCGCAGATGACGCTCCGCCGGATGGTGGTCGTGCACCGCCACCTGGAGCATCAGCCCGTCCAGCGGAAGCGTCCCCGAGTGGTTCGCCACGATCAGCGCCCCACCCTCCTTCGGGATGTTCTCGACGCCCTTGACCTCCACCCGGAAGTACTTCTCGAACAGGGGCCGCATCAGGGACATCAGGACCTGGTCCGTCAGCTCCTTGTCATAGCCGAACTCGTCGACCTCGTACTCGCCCGTGATCCGCCGCCGCAGGAACGCCAGCCCGCCCGCGATCCGCCGGTCCCAGTCACCCGCACCCGCCCGGCGGCCCGCCGGCGCCTCCACGGGCGCCACCAGCTCCACCGGCCCGGCCTCCTGCCCCGGATCCCGCCCACCCGTCACCGGGGGCTGCGCGGGAGCCGCCACCGCGTCCACCGCCCGCGCCTTGCGCGCGCCGCCGCCGCGCCGGCGCGGCCGGTCCTCACCGAACGGAATGACCTTGGCGTCCGCCACTACCGCTCCACTCTCTCGTCCACGTTCAACAGCCCCGCCACCCGGTCCACGGCCCGCCCCACCCGCTCCGGCGGCAGCAGCCCGTTCCCCCGGCTCCGCGCGAAGTCCGCGAAGGTCTCCGCCGTCGTGTACCCCGGCCGGAATCCCAGCACCTCCCGCATCTGCGTGGTCTCCACGACCCGCCCGTGCGTCAGCAGCCGGATCTGCTCCGGCGAGAAGTCCGTCACCCCGACCGCCCGCAGCGCCTGACCCACCCACGTCACCGCGGGCAGCAGCAGCGGCACCGCCGGCCGGCCCAGCCGCCGCGCGCACTGCGACAGCAGCAGCACCCCGTCCCCCGCGATGTTGAACGTCCCGCTGTTCAGCGTCCCCCGCCGCGGCTCCCCCGCCGCCAGCCGCAGCACCTCCACCACGTCGTCCTCGTGGACGAACTGGAGCCGCGGGTCGTAACCGAGGACCGTCGGCACCACCGGCATCGAGAAGTACTCCGCCAGCGCCGAGTCCGCGAACGGCCCCAGGATGTTCGCGAAGCGCAGCACGCACACCGCCACGTCCGGCCGCCGGCGCGCGAAGCCCCGTACGTACCCCTCGACCTCGGACGCCTCCTTCGCGAACCCGGCCGACGGCAGCGACTTCGGCTGCGTGGTCTCGGTGAAGACGGCGGGATCCCGCGCCGTGCCCCCGTACACGCTGGTGCTCGACTTCACCACGAGCCGGCGTACGGTCGGCGACTTCTGACAGGCGCCCAGCAGCTGCATCGTCCCGATGACGTTGGTCTCCTTGACGGCGCTGCGCCCGCCCGGCGCCCCCGGGGCGCCTCCGGTGACCGCCAGATGGACCACCGTGTCCACCGCGTGCTCGGCGAGCACCCTGGCGATCGCCGACTGTCTGATGTCCGCGTGCACGAACTCGGCCGAGCCGAGCCGGTGCGGCGGGGGCACGGCATCGACCGCGATGACCCGCTCCACCTCCGGGTCGCGCTGGATGCGGCGCACGAAGCGGCCCCCCAGCTGCCGGGCAGCCCCGGTGACGAGCACGACCTTCCCCACGAGCTCAGCGCCTCCCTCGAAGAAGTACCCCGGCTGCACCGCAGCCCCTCCACCAGGATGGTGGAGGGGCTGCGGAGAACACGTACAGCTGCCGTTTACTTCTTGTTACGACGCTGGACGCGGGTGCGCTTGAGCAGCTTGCGGTGCTTCTTCTTAGCCATCCGCTTGCGCCGCTTCTTGATAACAGAGCCCACGACTACCCTCGCTCACTTCTCTTCACTCGGTGCGGGGCGTCTGGGCCCACACGACCTACGTCGGCCTAGCCTACCCGCCCGAGCTCTGAGCTTGTAATCCGAGGCTTCCGCAGGTGTTGCCGGGGTCTCACCCTCAGGCCGATTCCACCCCCACGTAGGACTCCCGGAGGTACTCGTGGACCGCGTTTTCGGGGACCCGGAAGGACCGGCCCACCCGGATCGCGGGCAGATGACCGTTGTGCACCAGCCGGTACACGGTCATCTTCGACACTCGCATCACCGAGGCGACCTCCGCCACGGTCAGGAACTGAACCTCACTGAGAGGCCTCTCGCCAGCAGCCATGACACCCACCTTGACCTTCCGCGCATGACGGGCACCGGCTTCCCCTCCGGTTACTCCTCGTCGTCGCACGCTCACTCCCCAGAGTAGGGGCGCGTGATACGGCTGGGGAAGAGGAGCTACGGCCACTCCTGACGCACCGGCAGCCCGGCGCGCTGCAACACGAACCGCGTGAGCGGCCCATAGGAGGCCGAACGCACCGCGTCATCAAGCGGAACCACCACCGCCACCCGCCCCTCGGCCTCCCCCACGAACAGCGCCGGATCATCCGTATCGGCCAGCCCGATCGCCTCCACACCCAGCTGACCTGCACCGCAGACCCACCCGTGATCCCCCACCACCAGTTCCGGCAGCGGCTCCCGGGAGCACGCCAGCGCCCCGAGCGCGACCCGAACCGGGAGCGGCGAATGGGTGTGCACGCCGGTGGCACTCCCGGCCGCCCGCGCGCCGGGTTCCCGCACCAGTGCGACTCCCCGTACGTAATCGATCCGGTGCGTGCGTACGCCGAACCGGGTCGTCATGTCGACATGGACCCCCTGCGCCGGGGTGAGGACAACACAGCCCGCCGCCGACAGAGCCCCCGCCAAAGCGGCGTAGAAACCCAGCAGCCGATGCGGGTGCCCCGTGCCGAACAGCACCGGCGACCGCGCCCCGGCCGCCACCCGCAGCCGCTCCGCGAACCCCTCCAGCGCCGCCACCGTCCGCCCCGGATCGATCACGTCCGGCCCGCTGACGTGCGACGGGTCCGCCGACACCCCGCACCGCTCCGCCATCAGCCCCAGCAGCGCACCCTCGTCCCACCGGCCGTCCGGATCGAGCCCCAGCAACACCCGCGGATCCCGCGCCGCGAACAGCCGGTAGCTGCGCAGGCTCTCCTCCCGCGTGGTGGCGACGGGCCCGGCCAACCGGGCGGCCAGCAGATGCGCGCGCAGCGCGCCCTCGCTCAACACCCTCCGATGCTGCCGCACCACACCTGTCGGTTCATCAATTCCGCCCAACCGCCCCACCGTTGGCGTAACCACGCCACCCGCCGACCAGGCGTCACACCAGCATCCCGCGCAGCGGGAACACCGCCCGCCGCGTCGCCAGAACGGCCTGATCCGTACGGTCCGCCGGATCGTAGCCCGCGTCCCAGTCCCGCCAGCCGACCGTCCGCCCGTCCGTCATCCGCGCCGGCCCGGGCTGCCGCGTCCGCGCGTACACCTCGTCCCGCCACGCCTGCGGCACCATCGCCAGCGGGTCCACCGGCCGGTGCGCGGCGATCCCCACCAGGTGCGTCCACGACCGCGGTACGACGTCCACCACCGCGTACCCGCCGCCGCCCAGCGCCAGCCAGCGCCCGTCCGCGTACTCGTGCGCGAGCGCGTGACAGGCCTCCTGCACCGCCCGCTGCGCGTCCAGCGACACCGCCAGATGGGCCAGCGGGTCCTCGAAGTGCGTGTCCGCCCCGTGCTGGGTCACCAGCACCTGCGGCCGGAAGTCCGCCAGCAGCTCGGGCACCGTCGCGTGGAACGCCCGCAGCCACCCCTCGTCCCCGGTCCCGGCGGGCAGCGCCACGTTCACCGCGCTCCCCTCCGCGGCCGGACCGCCCGTCTCCTCCGGCCAGCCCGTCTGCGGGAACAGCGTCCGCGGGTGCTCGTGCAGCGACACCGTCAGCACCCGGGGGTCGTCCCAGAACGCCGCCTGCACCCCGTCCCCGTGGTGCACGTCCACGTCCACGTACGCGACCCGCTCGGCCCCCAGCTCCAGCAGCCGGGCGATCGCCAGCGCCGCGTCGTTGTACACGCAGAACCCGGCCGCCCCGCCCGGCATGGCGTGGTGCAGCCCGCCCGCGAAGTTCACCGCGTGCCCGGCCTCCCCCCGCCACACGGCCTCCGCCCCCGCCACCGACTGGCCGGCGATCAGCGCGGACGCCTCGTGCATCCCGTGGAACGCCGGATCGTCCACCGTCCCCAGCCCGTACGAGCCGTCGGCCACCCCCGGGTCCGCCGACACCTCCCGCACCGCCGCGACGTAGTCCTCGCGGTGCACCAGCCGCAGCGTCGAGTCCCCGGCCGCGCGGGCCGCCCGTACCTCCATCTCCCGGTCCAGCCCGAAGGCACGCACCAGGCCCATGGTCAGCGCCAGGCGCACCGGGTCCATCGGATGGCTCGGTCCGAAGTCATACCTCGTTACCGCCTCGTCCCACATCAACAGCCCGGTCACCGGCTCGCCGCTCATGCCCGACACCGTATCGGGCCCGGTCGACAGAGCCGAACGAGCGGGCGTGGACCAGCGTGACGAGGACCAGCGCCATCGGCACCAGCATGGCGCCCCGGTAGTTCCAGGCGTCCCCGATCCCGCCGACGAGCGGCGAACCGACCAGGAACCCCACGTAGTTGAAGATGTTCAGCCGCGCCACCGCCGTATCGGAGGCGTTCGGGAACAGCCGCCCCGCCGCCGCGAAGGTCTGCGGCACGATCACGCACAGCCCGATCCCCAGCAGCGTGAACCCGAGCATCCCTATCCACGCCCCGGGCGCCGCCGCCACGACCGCGAACCCGCCGGCGGCCACCACGGCCCCGCACCGCACCACGGCCGCCGCCCCGAACCGCCGCACCCCGAGGTCACCCACGGCCCGGCCGACGAGCGTGGTCACCATGTACACGTTGTACGGCACGGTCGCCAGCTGCTCCGAACTCCCCAGCACGTCCTGGAGGTACTTGGCACTCCAGTTCGCCACCGTCGAGTCCCCGATGTACGCGCACGCCATCACCAGGCACAGCGGCAGCAGCAGCCGCCCGCCCCGCGCCGGCCACCCTTCCGCGGCCTCCCCGGCCCCCGCCTTCGTGTCGACGTAGTACCGGCTCCCCGCCAACGCCAGCGGCAGCACCACCGCCACGGCCGGCAGGTACCCGGTGAACAGCGACAGGTGCCAGTGCGCCCCCGCCCAGGCCGCCGAGGCCCCGATGATCCCGCCGAGGCTGTACGCGGCGTGGAACCCGAGCATGATGGAGCGCCCGTAGGCCCGCTGGAGGCTGACGCCGAGCATGTTCATCGAGGCGTCCAGCGCCCCGACCGCCAGCCCGAACACCCCCAGGGCCACGGCAACGTGCCACATCCTGCTGCCGGCCCCGACCCCGAGCAGGGCCAGCAGTACGACGGGCTGCGCCCACCGCAGGACCGCGCTCGGCGGGACCCGCTTCACCAGGTGCTCGGTGGCGACGCTGGAGACCCCGGCGAGGACGGGCACGGCCGCGAGGAAGGCGGGCAGCAGCCCGTCGGATATCCCGTACTGGTCCTGGATGGCCGGGATGCGGGTCACGAGCAGGGCGAAGGCGACCCCTTGCGCGAAGAAGCTGAACCCGAGGGCGCCGCGGCCCCGCCGCAGCCGCACGTCATCTGTCATGGCGGCACAGCGTAGGCCCCGCGCCTACCCGTGGGTAGAGAGGTCACGCACCCAATCCGAGCAGGGCGGACAGCTCCTTCATCTCTCCGAAACAGGCGGTGGCCCCGGTGAGCTTCGACGCGGGGACCATGGAGGTGAACCCGAGCACGTCCATGCCGGCGGCCCGGGCGGCCTCGACGCCGAGCGGGCTGTCCTCGATGACGACGCATTGCGAGGGGTGGACGCCCATCATGTCGGCGGCGTGCAGGAACAGGTCCGGCGCCGGCTTGCCCCGGCCGACGTCCTCGGCGCTGAAGATCCACTCCTCCTCGAACCACTCGTCGAGCCCGGACACCCGGTGCCCGACCCGGATCCGCTCGTGGCTGGAGGACGAGGCCACGCAGTAGGGCATTCCGACCGCGGACAGCTCGCCGAGCACTTCGACCACCCCGGGCACCGGCCGCAGTTCCTGCTCGAAGGCGGCGAAGACCCGCTCGTGCAGGACCCGTTCGAAGTCCTCCGGCAGCCGCTGCCCGGTCCGCTCCTGGACGAGGTCGTGCACCCGGTGCACGGCGGACCCCATGTAGTCGCGCAGGGAGTCCTCGTACGTGGTGGGATGGCCGAGCTCCGTCAGGTACGCGGAGAGGATCGTGTTGGAGATCGGCTCACTGTCCACGAGGACGCCGTCGTTGTCGAAGATGACCAGCTGGTAGACCATCAGCCCACCATACGAGTGTCCGGTGCGCGTTCACGGCAGGCCGGTTCGGGTAAACGGCTGAAAACGCAGAAAAGCCCCGCACCAGAAGGTGCGGGGCTTTCCCACAATGATTGTTCGGCGGCGTCCTACTCTCCCACAGGGTCCCCCCTGCAGTAC
>NZ_JBEZWL010000237.1:0-6945 GCF_040648015.1 Streptomyces sp. NPDC029216
CAGGCCCCCGCGGCGCTCCGGGCCGCGGCCCCCGCCGCCGCCCCGGCCGTCTACACCGTCGTGACCGGCGACTGCCTCTCGACGATCGCCGCCGAGCACCAGCTCTCCGGCGGCTGGCAGCAGCTCTACGCCGACAACCGCGAGGCCGTCGGCGCCGACCCTTCCCTGATCCACCCGGGCCTGCGCCTGACCCTCGGCGGCCAGGGCGCCGCCCCGGCCCCGAAGGCCCCTGAAGCGCCGGCCGAGGAGTCCTCGACCGGCTCTCCGGCGGCCGGCCAGGACACGTCCGGCGAGGCCCCCTCCGACGACACCGCCACGGACCCGGGTGCGTCCGCCGCCTCCGGCGGCACGCAGCTGAAGGGCTCCGCCGCCCCCTCCCGCGGACTCAAGCAGTCCGCGCCCGCCGCGCAGTCCGCCCCCGCGAGCGCCGCCGGCTTCGTCGCCCCCGTCAGCGGCGGCGTCTCCACCGCGTACCGCACGCCCGGCGCCATGTGGTCCTCCGGCTACCACACCGGCGTCGACTTCATCGCGAGCACCGGCACCACCGTGCGGGCCGTCGGTGCCGGCACCGTGGTTTCCGCAGGCTGGGGCGGTGCCTACGGCAACGAGGTCGTCATCCGGCACGCCGACGGCAAGTACTCCCAGTACGGCCACCTGTCCCAGCTGAACGTCTCGACGGGCCAGACCGTCACCGCCGGCCAGGCCATCGGCCTCTCCGGCGCCACCGGCAACGTGACCGGCCCGCACCTCCACTTCGAGATCCGCACGGGCCCGTCCTACGGCTCCGACATCGACCCGCTGGCCTACCTCCGCTCCAAGGGCGTCACCCTCTGACGGACCCCGGCGGCGCAGCGCCGGTACGCGTGGGGCCGGGACCCGTGGGGGGTCCCGGCCCCACGTGTACTTATTCCTTATCCCCCGCGTGGTATAGATCACGGTCCGTCAACCCCTCATTACGTTGGCGTAGGTTGGCGACGGGGGTGAAGGATGGGTTCCCGTGGCAGCGACGAAGACGACACTCAAGACCATCGGCTCGTACGCGGCGATCGGGGACAGCTTCACCGAAGGAGTGGGGGACCCGGGACCCGGGGATTCCTATCTCGGCTGGGCGGACCGGTTCGCCGTACTCCTGGCGGATCAGCGCGACGAGCACGACTTCCGGTACGCCAACCTGGCAGTACGGGGCAAAGTGCTCGACCAGATCGTGGAGGAGCAGGTTCCCCGGGCCAAGGAACTGGCCCCGGACCTCGTCTCCTTCTGTGCGGGCGGCAACGACATCATCCGGCCCGGCAGCGACCCGGACGACGTGGCGGAGCGGTTCGAGGCGGCCGTGGCCGACCTCACCAACTCAGTCGGCCTCGTCATGATCACCACCGGCTTCGACACCCGGGGCGTTCCCGTCCTCAAGCACCTGCGGGGCAAGATCGCGACGTACAACGTCCACGTGCGGGCCATCGCGGACCGCTACGGCTGCCCGGTGCTCGACCTCTGGTCGCTGAAGACCGTCCAGGACCGCCGCGCCTGGGACGTCGACCGCCTCCACCTCTCGCCCGAGGGGCACACCCGCGTCGCGCTGCGCGCCGCGCAGGTCCTCGGCTACGAGGTCCCGGCCGACCCCGACCAGCCCTGGCCGCCGGCCGCGCCGCGCGGCTCCGTGGACGTCACCCGGGACAACATCCAGTGGGCGCGCGAGCACCTCGTGCCCTGGATCGGGCGGCGGCTGCGCGGGGAGTCCTCCGGCGACAACGTCGAGGCCAAGCGCCCCGACCTGCTCCCGCTGTAGCCCGCCCGGCCGGGCCCGGCCCCGCGCCGGGCCCGGCCGCACGGCCAGACGGGACACCGCGAGGCGGAATCCTGGGAAGCCGGTGCGCGTTGGGATGGTCGTGGGCGTACGCCCGTCCCACCCCACCCGCACTTCCCAGGAGGCGCCTTGACCGGCTCCCGTCCCCTGCGTCCCCGGCTGCGCGCCCTGCGGCCCGAAGCCTTCGGCGCGGACCCGTCCGGCGCACGGCTGGAGCGGATCCTGCGCTCGCCGAACTTCGCCGACGGCGTCTTCCAGAACCCGGTGGGGGCCCGGACCAGGCCTTCCGGCTCGATGCTGGAGTTCGCCAAGATCTACTTCCACAAGGAGCAGCGGATCCGGCGCAACCCCGGCGCGCCGATCCCCGTCTACCCCACCACCCTCGCCGAGCTGGCCAAGCCGCCCGTCGGCGGGCTGCGCCTGACCTGGATGGGGCACTCCAGCGTGCTCGCCGAGATCGACGGCCGCCGGGTGCTCTTCGACCCGGTCTGGGGCGAGCGCTGCTCCCCCTTCCCCTTCGCCGGCCCCAAGCGCCTGCACCCCGTCCCGGTGCCGCTGGCCTCGCTCGGCGAGGTCGACGTCGTGGTCATCTCCCACGACCACTACGACCACCTGGACCTGCCCACCATCAAGGCCCTGGCCGGCACCGACACGGTCTTCGCCGTCCCGCTGGGCGTCGGCGCGCACCTGGAGCACTGGGGCGTGCCGGCGAGCCGGCTGCGCGAGCTGGACTGGAACGAGACCACCGAGGTCGCCGGGCTCTCGCTCACGGCCACCCCGGCCCGCCACTTCTGCGGGCGCGGCCTGCGCAACCAGCAGTTCACCCTCTGGGCCTCCTGGGTCGCGGGCGAGGAGCACCGGATCTTCCACAGCGGGGACACCGGCTACTTCCCGGGCTTCAAGGAGATCGGCGCCGAGCACGGCCCCTTCGACGCCACGATGATCCAGATCGGCGCCTACTCGGAGTACTGGCCCGACATCCACATGACCCCCGAGGAAGGCATGCGGGCCCACCTCGACCTCCAGGGCGGCCTCCCGACGGGAACGATGCTGCCGATCCACTGGGGCACCTTCAACCTGGCCCCGCACCCGTGGGACGAGCCCGGCGAGGGCACCGTCGCCGCCGCCGGGGCGGCCGGGGCGGCCGTGGCCCTCCCGATCCCGGGCCAGCCCTTCGAACCCGGCGCCGCCGACGCCCCGGCCGCACCCTGGTGGCGGCCCTTCACGGCGGGCGCCACGACCCCCGCCGACGTCCCGGCCCGCGCCACGGTTTCCGCCCCGCAGGCCGTGTACGAGGCCGCCGCCCCCCGGGGCACCCTCGACCCGGCCGGCGAGCGGTGACAGCGTGTGATCCGGGGGCGCTTCGGCCCTGAGCCCGGACCTCAGTGCGGGCGTTCCGTCCAGCGGGCCGCCTCCCGGAAGGCCTCGAAGGCCCGCTTGTCCCCCGGAGCGAGCCCGCGGGCACAGTCCTGCCCCAGGCGCTGGTAGAGCGCGGCTGCCCCGCGCGGGTCGCCCGACCGGCCGGTGAGCCGCGCGTGCCGGGACCGGGCGTCGAGCACCTGCGGGTCCATGGCCCGCGGCCCCCCGGCATGGTGGTCGATGTACCGTTCGAGCCGCCGGATCTCGTCGACGTGCCGCGAGTCCACGTGCGGCCGGGCGGCGTCGTCGGACACGAACTCGACCTGCTCGACCGCGCGCTCCACGGCCCGGGCGTCCGGCGGGCGGTCCGCGGGATCCTTCTCCAGCAGGCGCATCACCAGGTGGTCCAGCGGCCCGGGAACGCCGGGCCGCAGCGCCCGCGGCGGCTCGGGGGGCTCGCTCGTGTGGTGGTACAGGAAGGCGTACGGGTCCCGCAGGTGGCCGAAGGGGGTGCGGCCGGTGAGCATCTCGTACATCACGCAGCCCAGGGAGTACAGGTCGCCGCTGAACGTGGCCCGCCCCGCGAGCTGCTCCGGGGACGTGTAGGGCAGGCTGCCCATGACCCGGTCGAGGGAGGAGGAGCCGCCGGGCAGACGGGCCAGGCCGAAGTCCACGAGATGGGCGCGTCCCTCCGTGTCCACGACGATGTTGCCCGGCTTGACGTCCCGGTGGACGACACCTGCCGCGTGGACGTGGGCGAGGCCGGCACAGATCTGCTTCGTCCAGCGCACGGTCTGTTCCAGGGAGGGCCGGCGCCCCGGCCGGAGATGGGCGGCGAGGGACGTCCCCTCGATGTACTCCATGACGGTGTACAGCAGGCCGCCGTCCGCCCCGTGGTCGTGGATCTCGGCGACATGGGGGTGCTTGGGGATCCGTGCCATGGCCACGGCTTCCTTGTGGAACCGCCGCTCGTGTTCCCGCGCGCCGTCGGGGGAGTCGCCGTCGTTCCACGCGGGGGTCACCTTCACGGCGACCGCCCGGTCCAGGCTCAGATCGCGGGCCAGCCAGACCGTCCCCTGGGCCCCGCTGCCCAAGGGCGAACCGAGCCGGTAGCGGCCGTTGAGGATCCGTCCGGATTCCGTCATGCCGTCACCCGGCCGTCGGGGTCCACCGGCGGAGCTCCTCCAGCCGTGCCGCGTGCGCGTTCCAGTCGGCGAAGAACTCCACGCGCGCGCCCAGCACTTCCATCAGACGGCGCTGCGCGCCCGCGATCCGCGCGTCCCCGTCCGCGCGGAGCCTGCGGCGTTCGGCCGGTACCCGGCGCAGGTCCAGCAGGCCCCAGGTGACGGCGACCGTACCGAGGAGCAGGGCGGGCCACAGGAACGGGCCGACGAGGAAGAAGGGTGCGAGGGCGAGGGCCGTCAGCCCGCCGGCCGTGCCCCCGATCCGGCGGGGCCGGTCGGGGACCACCGCGCCGGCCTCCCGCTCCGTACGGGCGCGCAGGACGGCGTCCAGCTCCGTGGCGAGGGCCGTCCCGTCGACGGACGCGGCCGGATCGGTGGGCAGCACGGTGTGCCAGCCCTCGATCACGACGGGGACGGACTCCTTGCGCCGCTGCTGCGAGGCCCGCACGAACGCCCCGGCCGCGGCGTGCAGATGGGGCAGCACCCCCAGCAGCGCGAGGCGCCGGGCGTCCTCGCCGAGCGCCACCCGGCCGACTGGAACACCGCACGGTCGAGCAGCGTCGCCAGGTCCATCACCTCGGCGTCCTCCGCCTCCTGCGGATCGGGCTCCTCCCGGGAGGCCCGTTCGTCGCCACGGCGTTCGATGAAGTGCCGCAGCGTCTCCATCCGGGTGTGCACGGCGGCCTCGTCGGGCTCCCGGTGCGCGATCAGACGGTCCACGGCGGTCTCCGCGTACGGGACACCCGTCGCGGAGCGCGCGCCGGACACCGGCGGCGGGAACGTCGTGCGCAGGTGGTCCAGGGCCGCCGTCGTGACGGTCGCGAGCCGCCAGCCTTCCTGGAGCTCCTTCCAGTCCCCGGTACACGCCCGGCCGAGGGACGCGTAGCGGTCGCCGGGGGCGATCAGGAGCTTCCTCAGCCGGGGCTCCCAGCGCCGCGCGCCGGCCCTGGCCGCGGTCGCGCCGACGGCCGCCTCGGCCGCCCAGCGGCTCAGCGCGCTGAAGGCGTAGCCGTGGGCCTGCTCGCCGAGTTCGCCGCTGGCCACGGCGTCGAGGACGACCAGGAACTCGCTGCCGAGGCGGTCCGGGTCCATGGACTGGAGGTAGAGGTCCGTCCAGTTGCCGGCCCGCTCGTGCTGCTGGGCCCGTGCCGCGGCGAGCGCGAAGAACAGGTAGGCCTTGCCCCCGCCCAGGTACACCGCCTCGCTCATCGCGCTGAGCTTGAGCTCCGTGTCGCCGTCGAGCTGGGCGGCGAGCGCCAGGGTGGCGTGGCCGAGCCAGAAATCGGGATCGTGGACGAGGCGCGCCTCGACGGAGCTGCGGACGGCGGCGGTCCGCAGGAGCCCCTTCCCGACGAGATCGGGGGTGATGCTGCGGATCAGACCGCCGGCCAGGGAACGCACCCTGTCCCGCTCGCCGAACCTGGTGCGCCACTCCTCGGCCGTCCGGTCCAGGTCGAACTGGGCGGCGATGACGGCCTGGTCGCGCTCGTACTGCGAGCGCCAGGCCGTGAAGTCCGCCGTGAGCCGGTCGAGTTTGGAATCGGTCGTGGCAAGGTCCTTGCGCAGGTCCGTCGTCACGGACTTCAGCGAGTTCACGTCGCTGCTGAGCGTGACCGTCGTACCGCGCAGGTTGTCGAACCCCCCGCTCAGCGTCGTGAACTTGCCGAGCAGGCCGTTCAGGTCCTCGTCGCGGCGCCGCAGTTCCGCGCGTAACTCCTCCTGGCCGCCCCCCGGACCCTGGGCGCGGACATCGGGACGGGACGGTTCGCTCATGGCGCCTTCCTCCAGCGCTTCGGGCCGTACGCGGCCGGGGACTGGTACCTTCTTGGCCACCCGCGGGGGAGCACAAGGGCGCGCGGCGGCCCGGTGGGAGCACGGCCCGGCGCAGCGCCCGCCGCCTGCCGGCAGGAGCGGGCGGGACGCGTGCGGCGGGTGGAGCGTACGGGTGGGCCGGGACGGGGTCGCACCCCTGGGACGGAGTGCGCTCCCCGGTCTGCACGGGTGTGCGCGCTCCCGGCGCATTCGGGCTGTCGTACGAGCGCTCCATCGGGAGCGGGAAGCAGCCCGGCGAAGTTCCCCAACTCGGCAACGGCCGCGGGAGCGTGCGGTCTAGCGTGGGTACCCGGTGATCAACACCGGGCCCCGGGAACTGGAACCGGGTCCGGGCCCCACGTACCGAGGACGCCGATGTCCGGACTCCGCGCCGCCCGCCACGCCCCGTCGAGACACGCCGCCACGGGCCCGGGCCGGCAGATACGCCCCCAGCTGGTCCGCGCCGCCGTGCTGCCCACGCTCGCCGCCGGGCTCAGCGGCACCGCCGCGGTGATCTTCACCCTGCAGCTCGGCGGGGGCGCCGGGCAGCGGGACGCCCGGCTGTGGCCGGTGCTCGCGGGCTGCGCCCTGCTGGCCGTCGGCGCCCTCGCCGCCGCCCTGCTGGGGGCCCAGCGCGCCGCCAAGGCGGTCCGGGACCGGTGCGAGGCGCTGCGCCGTTCCAGCATCCGCGGCCGCCAGGAGCTGCGGACGGCCGCCGAGCGCCTGGAGCGCGGGGAGCAGCTCGGCCGGCCCCTGCGGGCGGGCCGCGGCGCCCCGCCGCCGGAGTCC